>NZ_JABWRO010000103.1:0-22533 GCF_014268985.1 Pseudomonas sp. RW10S2
GCGGCCGCCCGGCGCCCAGAACCGAAGGTTTGCACAATGCGCTATATCAGTACTCGCGGCCAGGCTCCGGCCCTGAATTTCGAAGACGTCCTGCTGGCAGGTCTTGCCAGCGACGGCGGCCTGTACGTGCCGGAAAACCTGCCGCGCTTCACCCAGGAAGAAATCGCTTCCTGGGCCGGCTTGCCGTATCACGAACTGGCGTTCCGAGTGATGCGCCCCTTCGTCACCGGCAGCATCGCCGATGCCGACTTCAAGAAGATCCTCGAGGAAACCTACGGTGCCTTCGCCCACGCCGCGGTGGCACCGCTGCGCCAGCTGAACGGCAACGAGTGGGTGATGGAGCTGTTCCACGGCCCGACGCTGGCGTTCAAGGACTTCGCCCTGCAACTGCTCGGCCGTCTGCTCGACCACGTGCTGGTCAAGCGTGGCGAGCGCGTGGTGATCGTCGGTGCCACCAGCGGTGATACCGGTTCCGCCGCCATCGAAGGCTGCCGCCGTTGCGACAACGTCGACATCTTCATCCTGCACCCGCACCAGCGCGTGTCGGAAGTTCAGCGTCGGCAGATGACCACCATCCTCGGTGACAACATCCACAACATCGCCATCGAAGGCAACTTCGACGACTGCCAGGAGATGGTCAAGGCCAGCTTCGCCGACCAGTCCTTCCTCAAGGGCACTCGCCTGGTCGCGGTCAACTCGATCAACTGGGCGCGGATCATGGCCCAGATCGTCTACTACTTCCATGCGGCACTGCAGTTGGGCGGCCCGGCGCGCTCGGTCGCGTTCTCGGTCCCGACCGGCAACTTCGGCGATATCTTCGCCGGTTACCTGGCGCGCAACATGGGCCTGCCGATCAGCCAGCTGGTGGTGGCCACCAACCGCAACGACATCCTGCACCGCTTCATGAGCGGCAACCAGTACGTCAAGGACGCGCTGCACCCAACGCTCTCGCCGTCGATGGACATCATGGTCTCGTCCAACTTCGAGCGCCTGCTGTTCGACCTGCACGGTCGCAACGGCGCGGCGATCGCCGAGTTGATGGCCAACTTCAAGCAGGGTGGTGGCTTCAGCGTGGAGCAGGATCGCTGGACCGAGGCGCGCAAGCTGTTCGACTCCCTGGCAGTGAGCGACGAGCAGACCTGCGAGACCATCGCCGAGGTGTTCAAGGCCACCGGCGAAGTGCTTGATCCGCACACCGCCATCGGCGTCAAAGCCGCTCGTGAGTGCCGTCGCAGCCTGGATACGCCAATGGTGGTGCTGGGCACCGCGCATCCGGTCAAATTCCCCGAGGCAGTGGAGAAGGCCGGTGTCGGCAAGGCCCTCGAGCTGCCTGCGCACCTGAGCGACCTGTTCAGCCGCGAGGAGCGTTGCACGGTCCTGGCCAATGACCTGAAGACGGTCCAGGCCTTCGTCAGCCAGCACGGCAACCGCGGCAAGCCACTGTAAAACGCGGTACTCGAGGGCATTGGCGGGGCAAGTCGGAACATCGGCTTGCCCCGTTTGCGTTTGAGCGGTTCTTTAATTACAGAATCATCCTTCGTCTTTTCAGGCTTTTCCTATTTGAGTCCCTATGCTGCTTTTCTAGAGTGGGCGCCCTGTCCATCAGGGCTCGCAGCCCTCAGGAGCGGCTCATGCACCGGCTCAACATTCTTATCGTCCAGTCTCATCCCGCCCAGCAGATCGCTTTGCACCAGGCCTGCAATGCCCTGGGAGTTTTCAACGTGCGCATCGCCTGCGATCTGGCCAGCGCCAAGGCAAGCATGGCGCAAATGCGAGCCTTGGACATGCTCATCATCGACCATGGCATGCCGGCGCTGAGCGCCCAGGCACTGTTGAAGCACGTGACCCGGCAGGGCCATGCGCGTGCGCTGCTGTTCGTCGGACAGCCCCCTGTGCGCGGCCCTGATCTCGCTTCCGAGGCCCAGCGTCAGGGGCAGTGGGTCGTTGCCCAATTGCCCTGGCCGTTGTCGATGAGGGGGTTGCAGGCGGCATTGCAGCGGCTGCGTCGACCGCCGCGCAGGCACTCCGGGCGGGATATCGAAACTGTCATGTTGCCCACGCATGCTGGCTGATACAGGCGCGAGCGAACTTTCCCAAGTGCCTGACGGTCAGTTCCGATAGGTCCCCGACAAAGCGAGTACGCCGGATGGAAAGAATCTGCTCCCTGCTCAACGATGCCCTGTCCCCTTATCACACCCGACTCGACGATGCGGATGCGCGCGGCAATCGCCAACTCACCGTGCTCGATGCGCAGGGCAACGAGGTATTGCGCCGCGCCGTGAGCGTGCGCCAGCTACAGGAGCAGCGCTTGCTGGTCGATCTGGTCGACGGTCTGCACCGCGACCTGCAGATCGTCGAAGGGCGTCTGCAGCCCTGTGTGATCGCGGCATTGCAACACCGGCATCAACCTCAGGGAACCTTTGCCTGAGTGTCTCGTCAGATTTTATAGGGTGCTCGAACGCTGCTTTGCTCCGGTAGCGTTGGATCGCCGTACAGAGTCCATTCAAGGGCTTTGCGTTGACCCCGGATGTCTTCCCCAGCATCCGGGGTTTCTTTTGCCTGCGTCATGGCTTGATGCTGGTCGGAGCGGGAGCCTCCTCGACCAGGCGTCGGGTCTGTTCCAGGTACTCTGTGCGCAGTTCGGGGTCAAGCCAGTTGGCGTAGAACTCAGGGAGGACTTCCTGGCGCAGGTGTGGCAACAGCTTGTCGATATGGGCGATGGCCTCGCGTCCTAGTGGGGTGTCGGAGCAGCCCACATGCAGAAACTGGTAGCGATTCGCCCCTTTGATCGGGTGGAACTGGTAGCTGTCCAGCGAGCCGCCCTGCTGCTGGACCAGGTAGCGCACCTCTGGCCAGTAGCCAAGCACCAGTTGCAGGCGCCCCAGCTGCTGCATCTGCAAGAGGTTGGCGGTGGCATCGTTGCCGTAGTGGCGGCTCAACGTGGCTTCTGGCAACAGCCGCAGGATATCGTCGACCACTGCCCCGTAGCTGCGCTGGGCCACGATTCCCAGTTTCAGCCCTGGACGCTCCAGCAACTGCTTCAGGTCCACAGGCGAGCCTTCCCCGGGATCGTCCAGCAGCCTCTGGTCAGCCTTGCGGATGACTAGCCCGCCACTGAGGATGGGCAGCGAGGGTTGGGAAAAGTGCACGAAACGGGCGCGTTCCGGCGTCCATAGCAGGGTCGGGTCGCAGGTGAAGCTGTGCTCTTGGAGCATCTGGATGCCACGGGCGCGATTCACCCGAAGGACTGTGTGATCGTATTCTGGCATCTGCTCGATGAGCAGAGGCAGCATGCGGTCGACCACGCCCTGGCCCTTTTCCTGGCCTTCGAGAATGGTGAACGGCGGCAGGTCGCGCACCAGCCAGGTCAGGCGCTCACGGGCCTGGCCCTGCTGCCAGGGCAGCAGCAGGGCGCAGAGCAGCACACACAAGCGCATCATGCTGGTTCGGCGCCCGATCAGACCGCCCCCTGCTCGCGCAGGCGTGCCACCTGGGCATCGCTGTAGCCCAGCCCGGCGAGCAGCGTCGCCGTGTGCTCCCCCAGCGCAGGCCCGACCCACTCCGTGGAGCCTGGTGTCTGCGACAGCTTGGGCACGATACCTGGCATCTTGAAGGGCTTGCCGTCCGGGAGTTTCGCCTGGAGGAACATTTCCCGGGCGAGGAATTGCGGGTCGCTGAACATGTCCTCGGCCGAATAGATGCGGCTGGCAGGCACGCCGGCATCGTTCAGTGACTGCATCACCTGTTCCAGCGGCAGGCTGTTGACCCAGCGGTCGATCACCCCGTACAGCTCGTCGCGACGCAGGTCACGACCATCGTTGCTGGCCAGGGTCGCGTCCTCGGCCAGGTCGTCGCGGCCGATGGCCTGCATGAAGCGTTTGAAGATCGCATCGCCGTTGGCGCCGATCTGCACGTGCCGGCCGTCGGCACTGGTGTGGATGGAGGAGGGGGTGATGCCCGGCATGATGTTGCCGGTGCGCTCGCGAATGAAGCCGAACACGTCGAACTCCGGCACCATGCTTTCCATCATCGCAAAGATTGCCTCGTACAACGCCACATCCACCACCTGCCCTTCACCGCCATTGACCTCGCGATGTCGCAGGGCCATCAGCGCGCCGATCACGCCCCAGAGGGCGGCAATCGAGTCGCCGATGGAAATGCCCGTGCGCACGGGCGGGCGATCCTCGAAACCTGTGATGTAGCGCAGGCCCCCCATGGACTCGCCGACTGCACCGAAGCCCGGCTGGTCCTTCATCGGCCCGGTCTGGCCGAAGCCTGACAGGCGCACCATCACCAGGCGTGGGTTGAGGGCATGCAGCACGTCCCAGCCAAGGCCCAGTTTCTCCAGCACGCCAGGGCGGAAGTTCTCGATCAGGATGTCAGCGCCGGCCAGCAATTGCTTGAGGATCTCGCGCCCTTCGGGGTGCTTGAGGTTGAGGGTAAGCGATTGCTTGTTGCGTGCCTGGACGAACCACCACAGCGAAGTCCCTTCATACAGTTTGCGCCACTTGCGCAGCGGATCGCCGCCATCAGGTGATTCGACCTTGATCACCTCGGCGCCGAATTCGGCGCAGATACGCGAAGCGAAGGGACCGGCGATCAAGGTGCCGAGCTCGATGACCTTCAGACCGGCGAGGGGTTTGGCGGGGGTGGGCATGGTGCGTCCGTGGCGACAGAAAAGAGGCTTGGTTTTATCACAGCTGGTCAATGGCAGATACTGTTGCAAGGCAGAGTCTAGTGCACGCAGATGCGCAACCACCCACCCCAACAAACTCGGATCGGTTAAACTCTGCGACTTTCTCCAAAGAAGCCCCTTTCCCATGGCCCAGCCTTCCACTACCTACAAGTTCGAACTGAATCTGACCGACCTCGACCGCGGCGTGTACGAAAACGTCCGTCAGACGATCGCTCGTCACCCGTCGGAGACTGAGGAGCGCATGGCCGTCCGTCTGCTGGCCTACGCCCTTTGGTACAACGAGAACCTGTCGTTCGGCCGCGGTCTGTCGGATGTCGATGAAGCTGCCCTGTGGGAAAAAAGCCTGGATGATCGCATCCTGCACTGGATCGAAGTCGGCCAGCCCGACGCCGAGCGCCTGACCTGGTGCTCGCGTCGCACCGAGCGCACCAGCCTGCTGGCCTACGGCAGCTTGCGGGTGTGGGAGAACAAGGTGGTCGGCGCGGTCAAGGGCCTGAAAAACCTGAGTATCGCTGCTGTTCCGCAGGAAGTCCTGGAGGTTCTGGCCACCGACATGCCGCGTACCATCAAATGGGATGTGATGATCAGTGAAGGCACGGTATTCGTCACCGACGACCGTGGCCAGCACGAAGTCCAACTGCAGTGGCTGCTCGGTGAGCGCGGCTGACCTGATCCGATCTGACCGCCGAAGACCCCATGCGTATCGAACCCCGCCCCCTGCCATCGGCATTGCCCTTCCTCGGTAACCTGCCGCCCCTGTTGACCCGCCTGTATGCCGCGCGCGGCGTGCAGAGCGAGTCCGAGCTGGACAAGAGCCTGGCGCGCCTGTTGCCGTACCAGCAACTTAAAGGAATCGAGGCGGCCGTCGACCTGTTGGTCGAGGCCCTGGACCTGCGTCAGCGCATCCTGATCGTTGGCGACTTCGACGCCGATGGCGCCACCGCCAGC
The DNA here is from genome assembly GCF_014268985.1 of Pseudomonas sp. RW10S2. Classification (NCBI taxonomy): domain Bacteria; kingdom Pseudomonadati; phylum Pseudomonadota; class Gammaproteobacteria; order Pseudomonadales; family Pseudomonadaceae; genus Pseudomonas; species Pseudomonas sp. RW10S2. The sequence continues at coordinate 5,645 of NZ_JABWRO010000103.1, forward strand.
ACCGTGGGTGTGCTGGGGCTGCGACTGCTGGGTGCGGCCCATGTGGATTACCTGGTGCCCAATCGCTTCGAGTACGGCTATGGCCTGACCCCCGAGATCGTGCAGGTGGCATTGCAGCGTCAGCCACAGCTGCTGATCACTGTCGATAACGGTATCTCCAGCGTCGATGGCGTGGCGGCGGCCAAGGCGGCCGGGCTCAAGGTCCTGGTCACCGACCACCACCTGCCTGGCGAGCAGTTGCCCGACGCCGATGCGATCGTCAACCCGAACCAGCCAGGCTGTACCTTCCCCAGCAAGTCGCTGGCTGGCGTGGGGGTGATCTTCTACGTGCTGATGGCCCTGCGTGCCCGCCTGCGCAGCCTTGGCCGCTATGAGACGCAAGCCCAGCCGAACATCGGCGAACTGCTCGACCTGGTGGCGCTGGGCAGTGTCGCCGACGTGGTGCCGCTGGACGCCAACAACCGTATCCTCGTGCACCAGGGCCTCGAGCGCATTCGTGCCGGGCGCGCTCGCCCCGGGCTGAAGGCAATTCTCGAAGTGGCGCGCCGCGATCACCGGCGCATCACCTCGACCGACCTGGGTTTCATCCTCGGACCACGGCTCAATGCCGCCGGTCGGCTGGACGACATGAGCCTGGGCATCGAATGCCTGCTGTGCGAAGACGCCGCCGTGGCGCTGGACATGGCCGGGCAACTGGACGGGCTCAACCAGGATCGCAAGTCCATCGAGCAGGGCATGCAGCGTGAAGCCCTGGCCCAGCTCAAGGACTTGCCGGTCGAGTCCATGCCCTATGGCCTGTGTCTGTTCGACGCCGACTGGCACCAAGGTGTGATCGGCATCCTCGCCTCGCGCCTGAAGGAGCGCTACCACCGGCCGACCATTGCCTTTGCCGATGCGGGCGAGGGTATGCTCAAGGGGTCGGCGCGTTCGGTGCCGGGCTTCCATATCCGTGATGCGCTGGATGCCGTGGCCGCGCGCCACCCGCACCTGATCAGCAAGTTCGGCGGCCATGCCATGGCCGCAGGCTTGTCGCTGCCGGAGGCCAACTTCCAGGCCTTTGCCGATGCGTTCGACGAAGAGGTGCGGCGCCAGTTGTGCGAGGACGACCTGACCGGGCGCCTGCTGTCCGATGGCACCCTGGCGGTCGAGGAATTCCATCTGGACCTGGCTCGTGCCCTGCGCAATGCCGGCCCTTGGGGGCAGCATTTTCCCGAGCCGCTGTTCCATGGCGTGTTCCAGTTGGTCGAACAGCGCGTGGTAGGGGAGCGGCATTTGAAAGTGGTGCTCAAGAGCGAGTGCGGCTCGGTGAAACTTGATGGGATCGCCTTCGGCATCGACCGCGAAATCTGGCCCAATCCGACAGTGCGTTGGGTGGAGGTGGCCTACAAGCTCGATGTGAACGAGTTTCGCGGCAATGAGAGCGTGCAGTTGATGATCGCGCACATGGAGCCGCGCTGACACGGGGCAGATGTCAGCGCGCGGCGTCCATCCGGCGGAACTTCCCCCCAAGGTAATCTGGTCTAGTCTCAACAAAGACCGGTACCGGGCCACGGCCGCACACGAGTGTCCGGGTCGGATGACCATTGGAGTCCTTGGGAGGTCCCCTCATGAGCCTGCTGCTTGAGCCGTATACCCTGCGTCAGCTGACCCTGCCCAATCGCATTGCGGTATCACCAATGTGCCAGTACTCGAGCGTCGATGGCCTGGCCAACGACTGGCATCTGGTCCACCTGGGCAGTCGCGCCGTCGGTGGCGCCGGGCTGGTGATCACCGAAGCGGTGGCTGTCACTGCCGATGGAAGAATCACTGCCGAAGATCTCGGGTTGTGGAACGACGACCAGATCGCCCCGCTGCAACGTATCACCCGCTTCATCACCTCCCAGGGCGCCGTCCCGGGCATCCAGCTGGCGCATGCCGGGCGCAAGGCCAGCACCCATCGTCCCTGGCTGGGCAAACACGGTAGTGTAAAGATCGAGGACGGCGGCTGGCAGCCGGTCGGGCCTTCGAAGATCGCCTTCGACCCGGAGCATACGCCGCCGCGCGAGCTGAGCCACGATGAAATCCAGGGCGTCGTCCAGGCCTTCGTCCAGGCCGCCGAGCGTGCGAAGACGGCCGGGTTCAAGGTCGTCGAAATCCATGCGGCCCACGGCTACCTGCTGCATCAGTTCCTCTCACCTCTGAGCAACCAGCGGCGTGACGAGTACGGCAGCTGCTTCGAGAACCGTATTCGTCTGACGCTTCAGGTGACCGAGGCCGTACGTAAGGTGTGGCCGCAGGAGTTGCCGCTGTTCGTGCGGGTCTCGGCAACCGACTGGGTCGAAGATGGCTGGAACCCCGACGAAACGGTCGAGCTGGCGCGTCGTCTGAGGGCGCTGGGGGTCGACCTGATCGACGTGTCCTCGGGCGGTACCTCGGTCAATGCCGAGATCCCCACCGGCCCGGGTTACCAGACTCGCTTCGCCGAGCGCGTACGCAAAGAGTCGGAAATTGCCACCGGCACCGTGGGCATGATCACCGAACCCGCCCAGGCCGAGCACATCCTGCGTACCGGTCAGGCCGATGTGATCTTCCTCGCCCGCGAACTGCTGCGCGACCCCTACTGGCCGCTGCATGCCGATGATGACCTGGGTGGCAACAAGGCAACCTGGCCTGCGCAGTACCAGCGTGCGACCAGCCGGGCCAACCCGATTCATGAGTCGGACTTGCGGGATTGACAGATCCGCACGGTGGAAACGCTCGACGAGACTAATGCAACATCCCGAAGCAAATGCATTAAGCGAGAATTCAGGCTGCGGGCCTAATCTGGAGCTTCCCTATCCGTCCAGGAGTCATCCAGATGAACACCCGTGGTCTGCTCGATCAATTGCTCAAGTCCGGCCAGTCGCTGCTGCAGAACCAGCAGGGCAAGGGCGGGGCGGGCAAGGTGCCCGGTATTGGCGACCTGCTCGGGGGTGGCCAGGGCAAGGGGGCAGGCCTTGGCGGCCTGCTTTCCGGTGCCGGAGGCGGGGCGCTGGCGGCCGGGGCCATGGGCCTGCTGCTGGGCAGCAAGAAGGCGCGCAAGTACGGTGGCAAGGCACTTACCTATGGTGGCCTCGCTGCGCTTGGCGTGCTTGCCTACAAAGCCTATGGCAACTGGCAGGCGCGCCAGGGCCAGGCTGCGGCGCAGGAGCCACAGACCCTCGATCGCCTGCCGCCGGCCCAGGCCGAGCAACACAGCCAGGCGGTGCTCAAGGCGCTGGTGGCGGCGGCCAAGTCCGATGGCCATATCGACGAGCGCGAGCGTGAACTGATCGAAGGCGAATTCGTGCGCCTGGACAACGATCGCGAGCTACAGGCCTGGCTGCATGCCGAGCTGAACAAGCCGCTCGACCCCGCCGAAGTGGCCCGTGCCGCGCAGACGCCTGAAATGGCCGCGGAGATGTACCTGGCCAGTGTGATGATGGTCGATCAGGAACACTTCATGGAGCGCGCCTACCTTGACGAACTGGCCCGCCAGTTGCGCCTGGACCCGAACTTGCGCGAGGAACTGGAGCGCCAGGTGCGGGACGCTGCAGCGCAGTGAAGTGGCGATTGGCCATTTAATCGGCAGGGATGCCTGAATACTCCGCAATTCAACCGATAAAGCGCCTGGCGGCTAGGCTATACTTCGACGATTTTCCCGCTCGTGAAGAATTCCTGAGGGCTGATTGTGAAGAACTGGACCTTGCGCCAACGGATCCTGGCAAGTTTCGCCGTGATCATCGCCATCATGCTGTTGATGATCGTCGCGGCGTATTCACGCCTGGTGACCATCGAAGCCAGTGAGCAGGCAGTGGCTACGGACAGCATTCCGGGAATCTACTACAGCTCGATGATCCGCAGCGCCTGGGTCGACAGCTACGTCGCCAGCCAGCAGTTGGTCGGCTTGTCCGACCATCGCGAACTGACCTCTGCCGATATCGAACTGTTCAAGGGTTTCCACGACCGGCTCAGGGCGCAGATGACCAACTACCAGGGCACGATTCAGGATGCGCAGGACCAGGCATCCTTCGACACCTTCGTGCGCCTCGAGGAAGACTACGTCAAGGTGGTCGACCAGGTGCTGGCAGCCTACCGCGAGAAGAACTACCCCGAAGCCGAGCGCCTGATCGCCGAAGTGCTTACACCGGCCTGGACCGCCGGGCGCAAGCACCTGAACACGGTGATCGACCGCAATACCGAATCCGCCAATGCCGCCATTCGCGAGATCGTCAGCGCCGTGGCCACCGCCAAGGGCAGCATGATCGTTTCGCTGATCCTGGCGATCGTCGCCGCCGGCATCTGCGGCCTGCTGCTGATGCGCGCCATCAGCGCACCCATGCAGCGCATCGTGCACGCCCTCGACAAGCTGCGCTCGGGTGACCTCAGTGCGCGCCTGAACCTGGACCGCAAGGATGAGTTCGGCGCCATCGAGAACGGCTTCAATGAAATGGGCGAGGCACTTGCCAACCTGGTGGCCCAGGCCCAGCGCTCATCGGTGCAGGTGACCACCTCCGTCACCGAGATCGCCGCCACCTCCAAGCAGCAGCAGGCCACCGCCACCGAAACCGCGGCAACCACCACGGAAATCGGCGCCACCTCGCGCGAGATCGCCGCGACCTCGCGTGACCTGGTGCGCACCATGACCGAGGTGACCAGTGCCGCCGACCAGGCTTCGAGCCTTGCCGGCTCCGGCCAGCAAGGCCTGGCGCGCATGGAGGAAACCATGCACCAGGTGATGGGCGCCGCCGACCTGGTCAACGCCAAGCTGGGCATCCTCAACGAGAAGGCCAGCAACATCAACCAGGTGGTGGTGACCATCGTCAAGGTCGCCGACCAGACCAACCTGCTGTCGCTCAACGCCGCCATCGAGGCGGAAAAAGCCGGCGAGTACGGTCGTGGTTTTGCCGTGGTGGCCACCGAAGTGCGTCGCCTGGCCGACCAGACCGCAGTGGCCACCTACGACATCGAGCAGATGGTGCGCGAGATCCAGTCCGCAGTGTCGGCTGGGGTCATGGGCATGGACAAGTTCTCCGAGGAGGTGCGCCGTGGCATGTTCGAGGTGCAGCAGGTCGGCGAGCAGCTCAGCCAGATCATTCATCAGGTGCAAGCGCTGGCGCCACGGGTGCTGATGGTCAATGAGGGCATGCAGGCACAGGCCACCGGCGCCGAGCAGATCAACCAGGCGCTGGCTCAGCTCAGTGATGCCAGCACGCAGACGGTCGAGTCGTTGCGCCAGGCCAGTTTCGCCATCGACGAACTGAGCCAGGTGGCTGCCGGGCTGCGTGGCGGTGTGTCGCGCTTCAAAGTCTGACGGTGATGAACGATCTGCAACCGCGTGATCAGCGTCAGGCCGAAGCCAAGGGCGTGTTGTACCTGCTGTTCCATATCGGCGGACAGCGCTTTGCCCTGGATGTGCGCGAGGTGATAGAGGTGCTGCCGTTGCGTCCGCTCAAGCCCATCGCCCAGGCACCCGCCTGGGTCGCCGGGATCCTCGGGCATCGTGGCGCGCTGGTGCCGGTCATCGACCTGTCGTCCCTGAGCTTCGGTGAGCCTGCGCCGCAGCGCACCAGTACGCGCCTGGTACTGGTGCGTTATGGCGCTGACCTGCAACTGGGGCTGGTGCTCGAGCAGGCGACCAACACCTTGCGTTGCCAACCCGACGAGTTCCAGCCCTACGGGGTGGACAACGGCGAGGCGCGTTACCTGGGGCCTGTGCGGCAGGATGCACAGGGGCTGTTGCAGCGCATCCAGGTCGACGACCTGTTGAGCGATGCCGTGCGCCTGCTCTTGTTCCCTGATCAATCCACGCAGGTGGCAGGATGATCGAACAACGCTTCTTCGGCTTCCTGCAGGAGCGCATCGGCCTGGATGTGGAGTCGGTGGGCGCGCCGATGGTCGAGCGGGCCTTGCGCCAGCGATGTGTGGCACTCGCCGCGCGTGACCTCGACGATTACTGGCTGCGCTTGCAGCAATCGTCCGGTGAGCAACAGGCGTTGATCGAGGCGGTGATCGTTCCCGAGACCTGGTTCTTCCGTTACCCCGAGTCGTTCACGGCATTGGTCGGGCTGGCTCGGAAACGCCTGGTCGAGCTGGCCGGATCACGGCCGCTGCGTATCCTCAGCTTGCCGTGCTCGACCGGCGAGGAGCCCTATTCGATTTCCATGGCGCTGCTCGATGCGGGTCTGCCGCCATCGGCCGTGCGCATCGATGGGATGGACATCAGCCCCAGTTCCCTCGCCCGTGCCGAGCAGGCCGTGTATGGCCGCAACTCGTTCCGCGGCAGTGAACTGGCGTTCCGTGAGCGGCATTTCGACTGCGCCGATGACAGTTACCGCTTGCATGAGCGCGTGCGTCAGCAGGTCAGCCTGCAGCCTGGCAATGTGCTCGATCCTGCCCTGCGCAGCCGCAAGGGGGTCTACGATTTTGTCTTTTGCCGCAACCTGCTGATCTATTTCGACGTACCCACCCAGCAGCGGGTCTTCGAGGTGCTCAAGCAACTGCTCCACGACGATGGCGTGCTGTTCATCGGCCCGGCCGAGGGCAGCTTGCTGGCGCGTCTGGGCATGCGGCCGATCGGCATCGCGCAGTCGTTCGCCTATGTGCGTCAGGACCAGGTCGGCGTGCAGCCGCCGGTCAGCCCGGTGCCGCCGGCACGACCCAGCGTCCCGCCGGTAGCTGCGCCGCGTCCTGTCGCCATGCCCGTGGTGGCGCCATCCTTGGCCCGTGCTGCTCGCCCGCCCGCCAGGCCGGTTGCGTTGCCGACCGTGAACGAGAACGAAACCGAACTGCTGGCAGCCATCGCCCGTCAGGCCAATGCCGGGGCCAGCGAGCAGGCCCGCGCCAGTTGCGAGCGCTACTTGCGTCTGTTCGAGCCCAAGGCGCAGGTCTACTACTGGCTGGGGCTGCTCAGCGATACCCAGGGCGATGCCGGCGAAGCACTCAAGCATTACCGCAAGGCCCTGTACCTGGAGCCCCAGCACACCGAGGCACTGCTGCACCTGGCCACGCTGCTGGCATCCCAGGGGGATGTCACAGGGGCACGGCGTCTGCAGGAAAGGGCGGCGCGGGCGGGCAGGGAGTCTGAACGATGAGCGGTGCCTACTCGATGGACCTGATCGCCCAGGACCATGACGATATCGATGATTGCTGGAATCGCATCGGTGTCCATGGCGACAAGCAATGCCCCCTGCTGGACCGGCACATCCACTGCCGCAATTGCGAAGTGTATGCCGCTGCGGCTACCCGCCTGCTCGACCGCTACACCTTGCTGCAGGACGAGCATCTCGAGATGGCGCAGGTGGAGCAGGTGGAGCAGGGCACTGCCGGTCGCTCCATGCTGCTGTTCAGGCTGGGCGAGGAATGGCTGGCCCTGGCCACTGCCTGCCTGGCGGAAATCGCGCCGCTGCAAGCCGTTCACTCGCTGCCGCACCAGCGCTCGCGGATGCTGCAGGGGGTCGCCAACGTGCGGGGTGCGCTGGTGCCGTGCCTGTCGTTCGCTGACCTGCTGGGCATGGAGCTGGCGCCAGCACAGGAGCGCAGTGGGCGGGTGATGCCGCGGATGTTGATCCTGGCTGCCGAAGGTGGGCCGGTGGTATTGCCGGTCGACGAGATCGACGGCATCCATCGCCTGGACCTTTCGCGCTTGCACGAGGAGCACGACACGGCCCATTTCACACTGGCGGTGATGCAGTGGCGTGGCCGCAGTGTGCGCGTACTCGATGACCAACACCTCCTGTCTGCCGTGAAGCGGAGCCTGTCATGACCCCGGAGCAAATGCGCGACGCATCGTTGCTCGAGCTGTTCAGTCTCGAGGCCGAGGCCCAGACCCAAGTGCTCAGTGCCGGGCTGCTGGCCCTCGAGCGCAATCCGGCCCAGGGCGATCAGCTGGAAGCCTGCATGCGTGCGGCGCACTCCCTCAAGGGCGCGGCGCGTATCGTCGGCATCGATGCCGGTGTCAGCGTCGCCCATGTCATGGAGGATTGCCTGGTCGCGGCCCAGGAGCGGCGCCTGTTGCTGCGCCCCGAACACATCGATGCCTTGTTGCAGGGCACTGACCTGCTGATGCGCATCGCAACGCCCGGGGACACCCAGGGCGAGGCGGCGGTGCCGGCGTTCCTGGTACAGATGGCCATGTTGCTCGACCCTTCGGCGCCTGCGCTGGACGCTGCCGGCGCATCGGCTGAACCTTTGCCTCTCGCGATGCCGCCCGAAGTGCCCGCGATGCCTGTGGAGCCTGAGCCAGAAGTGGAGCCTGCTCCCGCACCCAGGAGCGGCAAGCGCACAGGCGAAGGCGGTGAGCGCGTGCTGCGGGTCACCGCCGATCGCCTGAACAGTCTGCTCGACCTGTCGAGCAAGTCGTTGGTGGAAACCCAGCGGCTCAAGCCCTATCTCGCCAGCCTGCAGCGCCTTAAGCGCATGCATGGCCAGGGTATGCGCGCCCTCGACGGGCTCAAGACCCAGCTCGAAGGCAGCGGCCAGAGCGCCGAAGTGCTCGACGCCCTGGCCCAGACCCAGCGCCTGCTCGCCGAAACCCAACAGATCCTCCAGCAGCAGGCTGCCGACCTCGACGAATTCGGCTGGCAGGCGAGCCAGCGCGCGCAGTTGCTGTACGACACTGCGTTGGCCTGCCGGATGCGCCCCTTCGCCGATGTGCTGACCGGGCAGAGCCGCATGGTGCGCGACCTCGGGCGCTCCCTGGGCAAGCAGGTGCGGCTGCTGATCGAGGGTGAGAAGACTCAGGTCGACCGTGATGTGCTGGAAAAACTCGAGGCGCCGCTCACGCACTTGCTGCGCAATGCTGTCGATCATGGCATCGAGCAGCCCGAGCGACGCCTGCTGGCGGGCAAGCCCGGTGACGGCACGCTGCGCCTGCGCGCGTCGCATCAGGCCGGGTTGCTGATTCTCGAACTGAGCGACGACGGTGCGGGTATCGACCTTGAGCGCCTGCGCCGCAGCATCGTCGAGCGGGCACTGTCGCCCGCCGAGACCGTGGCGCAGATGAGCGAGGCCGAGTTGCTCACCTTCCTGTTCCTGCCCGGTTTCAGCCTGCGTGACCAGGTCACCGAGGTGTCTGGCCGTGGGGTCGGCCTGGACGCGGTGCAGCACATGGTGCGCGAACTGCGCGGGTCGATCGAGCTCACTCAGGTGGCAGGGCAGGGCTGCTGCTTCCACCTGGAGGTGCCGCTGACCCTGTCGGTGGTGCGCAGCCTGGTGGTCGAGGTCGGTGGCGAAGCCTATGCCTTCCCGCTGGCGCATATCGAACGCACCCTCGACGTACCGGCCGAGGCCATCGTGCAGATCGAAGGCCGCCAGCACTTCTGGCACGAGGACCGCCACATCGGCCTGGTCGCCGCGAGCCAGTTGCTCAACCGTCCGGCCGCGCAGGACGAGGCGGACAGCCTGCGCGTGGTGGTCATTCGTGAGTGCGAGCAACTGTATGGTGTGGCCGTGGAGCGCCTGATCGGCGAGCGGGTGCTGGTGGTGATGCCGCTCGACCCGCGTCTGGGCAAGGTCCAGGACATTTCCTCCGGCGCCTTGCTCGACGATGGTTCGGTGGTGCTGATCATCGATGTCGAAGACCTCTTGCGCTCGGTGGACAAGCTGTTGAGCACCGGGCGCCTGGAGCGTATCGATCGCGGTGCACGGGCGGGCCGGGGTGTGGTGCGCAAGCGCATCCTGGTGGTCGACGATTCGCTGACGGTACGCGAGCTCCAGCGCAAGCTGCTGGGTACGCGCGGATACGACGTAGCGGTGGCGGTCGATGGCATGGATGGCTGGAACGCCCTGCGCAGCGAAGACTTCGACCTGCTGATCACCGACATCGACATGCCGCGCATGGACGGTATCGAACTGGTCACCCTGGTGCGTCGCGACAGTCGCCTGCAATCGCTGCCGGTGATGGTGGTGTCGTACAAGGACCGGGAAGAGGACCGCCGACGTGGACTGGATGCCGGCGCCGACTATTATTTGGCCAAGGCCAGCTTCCATGACGATGCGTTGCTGGATGCGGTGGTGGAGTTGATCGGAGGAGCCCAGGGATGAGGATCGCCATCGTCAATGACATGCCCATGGCTGTCGAGGCGCTGCGCCGTGCGCTGGCCTTCGAGCCCGCGCACGAAGTGATCTGGGTGGCCAACAATGGCGTCGAAGCCGTGCACAAGTGTGCCGAGCAGACGCCGGACCTGATCCTCATGGACCTGATCATGCCGGTGATGGATGGCGTGGAGGCGACTCGCCGGATCATGGCCGAAACCCCTTGCGCCATCGTCATCGTCACGGTGGATCGCAAGCAGAATGTGCACCGGGTGTTCGAGGCCATGGGCCACGGCGCCCTCGATGTGGTCGATACGCCGGCACTGGGTGCGGGCGATGCCCGGGAGGCGGCGGCGCCTTTGCTGCGCAAGATCCTCAACATCGCTTGGTTGATCGGCCAGCAGCGCTCCAGCGCAGTCCGCTCCGTGGCGGCGCCGGTCCGCAATCTAGCGCGTCGTTGTGGCCTGGTGGCCATTGGCTCGTCCGCAGGCGGGCCAGCCGCGCTTGAGGTACTGCTCAAGGGGCTTCCGCAGGATTTTCCGGCGGCCATCGTGCTGGTCCAGCATGTCGATCAGGTGTTCGCCGCCGGCATGGCCGAATGGCTGAGTGGTGTGTCCGGGCTACCGGTACGCCTGGCCCGTGAGGGTGAACCACCGCAGCCGGGGCAGGTGTTGCTGGCAGGCACCAACCACCACATCCGGCTGTTGCAGAATGGCCAACTGGCGTATACCGCCGAGCCGGTCAACGAAATCTACCGCCCCTCGATCGACGTGTTCTTCGAGAGCGTGGCGCGCTTCTGGCGCAGCGATGCGGTGGGCGTGCTGCTCACCGGCATGGGCCGCGATGGCGCGCAGGGGCTGAAGTTGATGCGCGAGCAGGGTTTCCTGACCATCGCCCAGGACCAGCAAAGCAGTGCGGTGTATGGCATGCCCAAGGCCGCCGCAGCGATCCAGGCGGCGGTCGAGATACGACCGCTGGAGCGAATTGCCGGGCGACTTATGGAAATCTTTCCGAAATGACGATATGTATTGAGTCACGCCGCCTGGCCGGTAGTGACCTGGTGAATAGGGATGAATGACCTACCGATCGATGGTTTCACGACGATCAACGAAAGCGCCGCGATGGTCCTGCTGGTCGACGACCAGGCGATGATCGGCGAGGCGGTGCGTCGTGGGCTGTCCCACGAGGAGAACATCGACTTCCACTTCTGTGCCGATCCACACCAGGCAGTGGCCCAGGCCATGCGCATCAAGCCGACGGTGATCCTCCAGGACCTGATCATGCCGGGTCTGGACGGCCTGACGCTGGTGCGCGAGTACCGCAACAACCCGGCGACCCAGGATATCCCGATCATCGTCCTGTCGACCAAGGAAGACCCGCTGGTCAAGAGTGCGGCCTTCGCCGCCGGGGCCAACGACTACCTGGTCAAGCTGCCGGACACCATCGAGCTGGTGGCGCGTATCCGCTATCACTCGCGCTCCTACCTCACCCTGCTACAGCGTGACGAGGCCTACCGCGCCCTGCGCGTCAGCCAGCAGCAGTTGCTCGACACCAACCTGATGCTGCAGCGGTTGATGAACTCCGATGGCCTGACGGGGCTGTCCAACCGCCGCCATTTCGACGAATACCTGGAACTGGAGTGGCGCCGCGCCATGCGCGAGCAGCAGCAGCTGTCGCTGCTGATGATCGATGTCGACTACTTCAAGGCCTACAACGACGGCTTCGGTCATCTGGCCGGTGACGAAGCGCTGCGCCAGGTGGCCGAGGCAATCCGCGGCTCCTGCTCGCGCCCAAGCGACCTGCCGGCGCGCTATGGCGGCGAGGAGTTCGCTCTGGTGCTGCCCAACACCTCGCCGGGTGGTGCACGGCTGATTGCGGAAAAACTGCGTCAGACTGTGCTCGCCCTGAATATTCCGCACAATGCCCCGCAATCCGATGCGCGCCTGACGGTAAGCATCGGATTGGCCACCCAGACACCGGTGGTGGGCAGCCACTGTCGGCAGTTGATCTCTGCCGCAGACAAGGGGCTTTACCTGGCCAAGAATAGTGGGCGTAACCAGGTTGGCATTGCATGACGCGGTTCTGCATGAAATGAATCTGCACTTGCCCGCCCTCAAGGCTGAACGGCCTGATCGGCTTTGTTGTAGCTGAACGGTGAGTGGGTGAGCTGTTTCAGGTTCAGCGCCACTACCGGTACCCATATCCCGGTGTTGGCCTTGAACTTGGTCTGGAATGACTTGGCATTGTTGAGCGAAGCGGTGTTGCCGACCTTGTAGAAGAACGCCTCGATTGGCAGCTGGGCACCATAGTTCTGCGGCCAAAGATTCACCATCAACTCATTCCAGGCCGCTTTGATGTTCGGCGGTGGATTGCTGCGTACCTTGTAGCTGATCGCGAACTGTGCGGCATTCTGGGTACTCAGTGAGCATTGATAGTTTCGGTCGGGCAGTTTGCTGGAGTACGCATACCAGGTGGCCTCCGTTGTCACGTTTACACTGGCGCAGGTGCTGAGGTCTGCCGCTGCCACGCTTCGCGGTTTCAGGCCACAGCCCTTGCCAGAGCGAACGCCGACTGCCGTCGCTGCATCATAGGCGTAGATGCACAGGTACTCCATCCCCTTGCCTTTTGCGGCAGCCTCGGCTTGCGGAAGGAAGATGAAGCCTGCATCCCGGTAGAAATTGCTCACAACGGAATCGACGCGAAAGTAAGAGAAGGACACGGCACCCAGTTTAATTGCGGATGGGCTCGGGTCCCACGGGTTGAAGGGGCCGTCGTCCACTGAGCGAATGATGATGCCATTACAGTAGTAGGCAGGCAGATTTCCCGGGCAAGTATTTTCCCTGGCGTTGTAACGAGCATTCAGATTAGCGGCAATTCTTGAACCGGGGTCGGTACCGGTTTGTGTCACCCGAACGTTGAACGGCGGCGAGATGAGCAGCGGATTACCGCCGACACCGACACTGCCCGTGACCACGGCGGTACTTCCAATATCCTTGGCGATTTCGCTTCTGGGAATCTGGAACATCAGCGGTACATTGGGGGTCTTGACGACCTGAGTTTTTGCAAGCCATTCGCTGCGACCTTTCCAGCGCATGCCCACCGTATCGTTCAGCGTCATGGGCTTGTAGAGAAAGCTGACGGTGACCGAATCGCCAATGGCATCGACATCCACGGTGCTGGAACCGGAGTTGGGGAAGCGCGGGCGGTACAGTTCCAGTTGGGTCGCCGCCTGAGTCGATGACTGGATCGCCGCCACCGCAGGTGTTTCTGCCTGGTGAGTCTGGCAAGCGGTCATCGCCAGCAGCGCCAACAACAGAGCACTTGGGCCTATGCGGTAAGTACATGGCTTTACTGGCATTATCATCATGACTTCCTTGTTCGTGAGATAGAAGCGGTCATGGTGACGCTGACGTTAGTTTGGCGTGTACGCCAGCGCTCCACGAAATCAGAAGGGCGCAATAAAGTTGAGGGTGAGCAGGCTAATGACTTTGTTGTGCCCTCCGGGTATTAAGATTTTTTATCTTCTGATTCAAAAACCCGGACTTCGAGTGTTTTGCTGATCGAGAGCGGCTTCCCAGGAATACCTACGCTGGCCGTCAGTTTTGATGTCCATTTGTTGCCGAGGTCTGTTTTGACCACACCATAAGGAATGACGAACGTCATGACTTTCTCATCTTTCACTTTCTGCAGAGGCAGGTCGTACGTCGCATTCCCACGCCAGCGCATGCCTACTGTGTGGCCTTCCGCAATGTCGTCATACTCGAAGGTGACCTTGAGTTCTTCTCCCAACTTATCCAAATAGATCTTGTTATCCTTGAAGTCCGGAACCTCAGGGGGGTTGTATACATCTTCTTCATTCGCTGGTTTAGTTACACTGTTCATTGTATGTCTCCTTGCGCAACTGCGCCTGACCTTAAATGTTGGTGGTGCCTGCAAGCTCATTAGTGCATAGGCTGTGGTACTTATCTACTGACAAAAATACTAGGTCGAAGAGGTTTGCAATCGACGTTCCCGCGCTCGCTCGTTACCCCTGCCAGCGTTCGGTGCTGATCGCTTTTGCCGAAGTGCGGCGCCCGACGGGTCTGCCGCCGTGGCTCGGACTGGGTTATACTCGCGGGCTTTTCACCGAATTCGTGCGAGTAGCCAGAAGCCATGGAAATCCAACCGATCCTGAACACCATCAAGGACCTCACCGAACGTTCCCAGTCCATTCGGGGGTATCTTTGACTACGATCACAAAGCTGATCGTCTGATCGAAGTCAACCGCGAGCTGGAAGACCCCAACGTCTGGAACAAGCCGGAGTACGCGCAGGCCCTGGGCCGCGAACGTGCCATGCTGGCGCAAGTGGTCGAGACCCTCGACAAGCTGTCCAACGGCCTGGGCGACTGCCAGGACCTGCTCGACATGGCGGTCGAGGAAGGTGACGAAGCTGCCGTCGGCGACGTTGTGACCGAACTGGAAGGCCTGGAAGAAAACCTTGCCCAGCTCGAGTTCCGTCGCATGTTCAGCGGCGAGATGGACATGAACAACGCCTACCTGGACATCCAGGCCGGCTCCGGTGGCACCGAGGCGCAGGACTGGGCCAACATCCTGCTGCGCATGTACCTGCGCTGGGCCGACAAGCGCGGTTTCGACGCCACCATCATCGAGCTGTCCGAAGGTGAAGTCGCCGGTATCAAGGGCGCCACCGTGCACATCAAGGGCGAGTACGCCTTCGGCTGGCTGCGTACCGAAATCGGCGTGCACCGCCTGGTGCGCAAGAGCCCGTTCGACTCCGGTGCCCGTCGCCACACTTCTTTCTCGGCGGTGTTCGTCTCGCCCGAGATCGACGACAAGGTCGAGATCGAGATCAACCCGTCCGACCTGCGCATCGACACCTACCGTTCCTCCGGCGCGGGTGGTCAGCACGTCAACACCACCGACTCGGCGGTGCGTATCACCCACGTGCCGACCAATACCGTGGTGGCGTGCCAGAACGAACGCTCCCAGCACGCCAACAAGGATACCGCCATGAAAATGCTGCGGGCCAAGTTGTACGAGCTGGAAATGCAGAAGCGCAACGCCGCCTCGCAGGCGCTGGAAGACAGCAAGTCGGATATCGGCTGGGGTCACCAGATCCGCTCCTATGTACTCGATGACTCGCGTATCAAGGACCTGCGTACCGGTGTCGAGCGCAGTGACTGCCAGAAGGTCCTCGACGGCGACCTCGACCAGTACCTGGAAGCCAGCCTCAAGCAGGGGCTGTAAACCGCACACCACCGCCGCGATACGAGGCCATGGGCCCGTATCGCGTGCCCTGCCCGACAGGGGCACCGAATACCTGATGGAAACAATGACGACATGAGCGACCTCAAGACCGAATCGCAAGACCTGCAACAGGAAGAAAACACCCTGATCGCCCTGCGCAAGGAAAAACTTGCCGCCGAGCGTGCCAAGGGCAACGCCTTCCCCAACGACTTCCGTCGCGACAGCTACTGCAACGACCTGCAGAAACAGTACGCGGACAAGACCAAGGAAGAGCTGGAAGCAGCCGCGATCCCGGTCAAGGTTGCCGGTCGCATCATGCTCAACCGTGGCTCGTTCATGGTGATCCAGGACATGACCGGTCGCATCCAGGTCTACGTCAACCGCAAGACCCTGCCCGAAGAAACCCTCGCCGCGGTCAAGACCTGGGACCTGGGCGACATCATCAGCGCCGAAGGCACCCTGGCTCGCTCGGGCAAGGGCGACCTGTACGTCGAGATGACCGACGTGCGCCTGCTGACCAAGTCGCTGCGTCCGCTGCCTGACAAGCACCACGGCCTGACCGACACCGAGCAGCGCTATCGCCAGCGTTACGTCGACCTGATGGTCAACGAGGAAACCCGCCACACCTTCCGTGTGCGTTCTCAGGTGATCTCGCATATCCGCAAATTCCTGATCGAGCGCGACTTCCTCGAAGTCGAGACGCCGATGCTGCAGACCATCCCTGGCGGCGCTGCGGCCAAGCCGTTCGAAACCCACCACAACGCCCTGGACATGGCCATGTTCCTGCGCATCGCGCCGGAGCTGTACCTCAAGCGGCTTGTTGTCGGTGGTTTCGAGAAGGTCTTCGAGATCAACCGCAACTTCCGTAACGAAGGCGTTTCGACCCGGCACAACCCCGAGTTCACCATGCTCGAGTTCTACCAGGCCTACGCCGACTACCGCGACAACATGGACCTCACCGAGGAGCTGTTCCGCGAGCTGGCGCAGTTGGTCCTGGGGACTACCGACGTGCCATACGGCGACAAGGTATTCCACTTCGGCGAACCGTTCGCGCGCCTGTCGGTGTTCGATTCGATCCTCAAGTACAACCCCGAGCTGACTGCCGCCGACCTGCAGGACGTCGACAAGGCCCGCGCCATCGCCAAGAAAGCCGGTGCCAAGGTGCTGGGGCACGAAGGTCTGGGCAAGCTGCAGGTGATGATTTTCGAAGAGCTGGTCGAGCACAAGCTGGAGCAGCCGCACTTCATTACCGAGTATCCGTTCGAAGTGTCGCCGCTGGCCCGTCGCAACGACGACAATCCGGCCGTGACCGATCGCTTCGAGCTGTTCATCGGTGGCCGCGAGATCGCCAACGCCTACTCCGAGCTCAACGATGCCGAAGACCAGGCCGAGCGCTTCCTGGCGCAGGTTGCCGAGAAGGACGCCGGTGACGACGAAGCCATGCACTACGATGCCGACTTCGTGCGTGCCCTGGAATACGGCATGCCGCCGACCGCCGGTGAAGGCATCGGTATCGACCGCCTGGTGATGCTGTTGACCAACTCGCCGTCGATTCGCGATGTGATCCTGTTCCCGCACATGCGTCCGCAGGCTTGAGTGAATTGAAAAA
>NZ_JABWRO010000104.1:0-21619 GCF_014268985.1 Pseudomonas sp. RW10S2
CTATCGCGGGGCAAGCCCGCTCCCACAGGTTAATCACTGCCCTCGAGAACGGTGGGGTACCTGTGGGAGCGGGCTTGCCCCGCGATTGCGTCTGACCTGCCCACCACCGTCGCTGACGCCCCCCTGCAACCCGCCTGGCCTGCTTCTTGCCTACTCATTTCATGTAGTGAGCACTTACCGAAAAAGCGCACCGTTTGAGTCCTTTGGTAGCGCCCCAGAGATGAGCGAGCCATGCAAGAAGACATCGCCCTGCGGATAAACGGCCAGACCGTCACGGTCGCCGCTGAACCCGACACCCCCCTGTTGTTGGTGCTGCGCAACGACCTGTGCCTGAACGGCCCGAAATACGGCTGCGGCCTGGGCGAGTGCGGCGCCTGTACGGTGATCATCGACGGGGTGGCCGCGCGCTCCTGCGTGATCCCGCTGGCCGGCGCTGAAAACCGCGAGGTCACCACACTCGAAGGCCTCGGCAACAAGGCCGCGCCGCACCCGGTGCAGCAGGCGTTCATCGACGAGCAGGCAGCCCAGTGCGGCTACTGCATGAACGGCATGATCATGACCGCCAAGGCCCTGCTCGACCGCATCCCCAATCCCACCGACGAACAGATCCGCAACGAACTGTCCGGCAACCTCTGCCGCTGCGGCACCCACGTCGAAATCCTGCGCGCGGTGCGCCGCGCCGCCGGCCGCCAGGCCTGAGATCCGGAGAACCCCATGAACCACTCGCAACAGGTGCCTTCACGCGAGCAATTGCTGGCCAGCAACGGTGTGCTGCTGATCGTCGACGAAATCACCCCGCCCTCGGGGCCGGTTGCCAAGGGTGTGACACCCCAGGTCAAGGACCGCGAACTGGCACTGTTCATCGCCGTGAGCGACGACGGCCTGGTGTATGCCTTCAATGGCCACGTCGACCTGGGCACCGGCATCCGCACCTCGCTGGCACAGATCGTCGCCGAGGAACTGGACCTGCGCATGGACCAGGTGCACATGGTGCTCGGCGACACCGAGCGTGCGCCGAACCAGGGCGCGACCATCGCCAGCGCCACACTGCAGATCTCCGCCGTGCCGCTGCGCAAGGCAGCAGCCACCGCGCGACGCTTCCTGCTGCAGCAGGCTGCCCTTGAGCTGGACTGCACAGCCGATGCGTTGCGAATCGAAGAAGGCGCGGTGATCGCCGAAGACGGCCGTCGCCTACCCTTCGCCGACCTGGTGCGCGGGCACAACCAGCAGTTGCGCATCGCCGAAGACGCGCCGCTCAAGGCCGTCGAGGACTACCGCCTGGTCGGACGCAGTACCGCGCGGGTGGACATCCCCGGCAAGGCCACCGGCGAGCTGACCTACGTGCACGACATGCGCCTGCCCGACATGCTCCATGGCCGGGTGATCCGCCCACCTTATGCCGGCCACGATAGCGGCGACTTCGTCGGCAACAGCCTGCTGGCGGTGGATGAAAGCTCCATCGCCCATGTGCCTGGCGTGGTCGCCGTGGTGGTGATCCGCGACTTCGTCGGCGTGGTGGCCGAACGTGAGGAACAGGCGATCCGCGCCGCCCACGACCTCAAGCTGAGCTGGAAACCGTTCACCGGCAAGCTGCCCGATCTCAGCGACGTCGCCCAGGCCATCCGCGACAACCCCAGGGTGCAGCGCACCGTGCTGGACAAGGGCGAGGTCGACGCGGGCATCGCCAACGCCAGCCAGCGTCTGAGCCGCAGCTACCTGTGGCCCTACCAGTTGCATGGCTCGATCGGCCCATCCTGCGCCCTGGCCGACTTCACCGAAGGCCAGATCCGCGTCTGGTCCGGCACCCAGAATCCACACCTGCTGCGCGCCGACCTCGCCTGGTTGCTGGAATGCCCCGAAGCACGCATCGAGATCATCCGCATGGAGGCGGCGGGCTGCTACGGCCGCAACTGCGCCGACGACGTGTGCGCCGATGCGGTGCTGCTGTCGCGCGCGGTCGGACGCCCGGTGCGGGTACAGCTGACCCGCGAGCAGGAGCATGTCTGGGAGCCCAAGGGCACCGCGCAACTGATGGAGATCGACGGCGGCCTGAACGCCGACGGCACGGTCGCCGCCTATGACTTCCAGACCAGCTACCCCTCCAACGGCGCCCCCACCCTCGCCCTGCTGCTGACCGGCGCGGTGGAGCCGGTGCCGGCGCTGTTCGAAATGGGCGACCGTACCTCGATTCCGCCCTACGACTACGAACATATGCGCGTCACCATCAATGACATGACGCCGCTGGTGCGTGCGTCGTGGATGCGCGGCGTGTCGGCGATGCCCAACAGCTTCGCCCACGAGTCATATATCGACGAGCTGGCCTTCGCGGCGGGGGTCGACCCGGTCGAGTACCGCCTGCGCCACCTGTCCGATCCGCGCGCCATCGACCTGGTCAAGGCCACCGCCGAGCGCGCCCAGTGGCAGGCGCACACCCAGCCCATGCAGACGCCCGCCGAAGGCGATGTGTTGCGCGGTCGCGGTTTTGCCTATGCGCGCTACATCCACAGCAAGTTCCCGGGTTTCGGCGCGGCCTGGGCGGCCTGGGTCGCCGATGTGGCGGTGGACCGACGTACCGGCGAGGTGGCCGTCACGCGGGTGGTGATCGGCCATGACGCGGGCATGATGGTCAACCCTGAGGGCGTGCGCCACCAGATCCACGGCAACGTGATCCAGTCCACCAGCCGCGTGCTCAAGGAACAGGTGCACTTCGAGGAATCGACGGTGGCCAGCAAGGAATGGGGCGGCTACCCGATCCTCACCTTCCCGGAGCTGCCAGCCATCGACGTGATGATGCTGCCGCGCCAGCACGAACCACCGATGGGCAGCGGCGAGTCGGCCTCGGTGCCGAGCGCGGCGGCCATCGCCAACGCGATCTTCGACGCCACCGGCATACGCTTTCGCGAGCTGCCGATCACTGCCGAACGGGTGCGCGCCGCGCTTGGCGGCAACGGCGAGGATTCGTCTGCGCCAGCACGGCCCGCGTCGAAACGCTCGAAGTGGTGGTTCGGCTCGATCGCCGGCGTGTTCGGTGCCGCCCTGGGCATGCTCGCGACCGCCCTGCCCTTTCGCGCGGAAATCGCGCCGGTGACGCCCCCGGCGGCCGGCAGCTGGTCGGCGGCGATGCTCGAACGCGGGCGCCAAGTGGCGGCGGCCGGCGATTGCGCGGTGTGCCACACGGTCAGCGGCGGCAAAGTCAATGCCGGCGGCCTGGCGATGGAAACCCCCTTCGGCACGCTGTACAGCACCAACATCACACCCGATCCGGAAACCGGCATCGGCCGTTGGTCGTTCGCCGCCTTCGAGCGCGCCATGCGCGAGGGCATCAGCCGCGACGGCCGACATCTGTACCCGGCCTTTCCCTACACCTCGTTTCGCAACATCACCGACGGTGACATGCAGGCGCTGTACGCCTACCTGATGTCGCAGACACCGGTGCGCCAGGAGGCGCCCGCCAACGACATGCGTTTCCCGTTCAACCAGCGCCCGCTGATGGCCGGCTGGAACGCACTGTTCCTCAAGCGCGGCGAGTACCAGCCCGACCCGCAGCGCAGTGCGCAGTGGAACCGCGGCGCCTACCTGGTCGATGGCCTCGGGCACTGCACCGCCTGTCACTCGCCGCGCAACCTGATGGGCGCGGAAAAAGCCGGCAAAAGCTACCTGGCCGGGGGCATGGTCGATGGCTGGGAAGCGCCAGCGCTCAACGCCCTGGGCAAGTCGTCCACGCCCTGGAGCGAGAGCGAGCTGTTCACTTATCTGCGCACCGGCTTCTCCGACAAGCACGGTGTCGCCGCCGGGCCCATGGGGCCGGTGGTCAGCGAGCTGGCCACCTTGCCGGAGAGCGACGTGCGGGCCATTGCCCACTACCTGACTTCACTGGACGGCGCGCCGCAGCCAGTCGCGACCCCGGCTGCGCCCCAGGTCGATACGCAACTGTCCATCAGCAATGGCGAGCGGGTTTTCAAGGGTGCGTGCATGGCCTGCCACAGCGATGGCCTGGGCCCGAAGCTGTTCGGTGTCAGCCCGTCGATGGCGGTCAACAGCAACGTGCACAGCGATGTGCCGGACAACCTGCTGCGCGTAATCCTGCACGGGATTCCGACGCCTGCGACCCGCGACCTGGGCTATATGCCCGGCTTCAGGGATAGCCTCTCGGACCGCCAGGTGGCGGATCTGGCCGCCTACCTGCGCCAGCGTTTCGCCGCAGACAAACCGGCCTGGCAAGGGCTGAAGGCGAAGAGCGCGCAAGTGCGTGCCAACCCCGGCAGCCACTGAGGCTAGCGGCGCAGACCGCGCAGGGCGAGATCGCTGATGAAGTCCAGCCAGTCGGCCTTGGCCTGCTTGTCGGCAAGGTCCACGGCGAGGAACGAGCTGAGCGTATGGCGGTTGGAGTTATAGAAATAGCAGAGCGAGGCAATCATCAGGTAGGCGTGGGTGATGTCGATATCGTCGCGGAACAGGCCCTTGGCCTGCCCAGCCTCGATGATCGGCCGCAGCACGCCGACCGCCTCGCCGGACAGCGCCTGCAGGTTCTGCGACTTGCGCGCGTGCTGGCCCTGGTGAAGGTTTTCGGTGGCCAGGATGGTGACGAACTCGGGATGGCGCACGTAGTAATCCCAGATGAACGCCACCAGTTGGCGCAGCGCGAGCTCGGGGTCGGACAGGTCCAGGCGCAGCTTGGCTTCGGCCTGGTTGAAGCTGGCGTAGATATGCTCCAGCACGCTGATGAACAGCTTTTCCTTGTTGCCGAAGTAGTAATAGATCATCCGGTCGTTGGACTTGGCCAGCGTGGAGATCTGCTCGACGCGCCCGCCGGTGAAGCCCTCCTTGCTGAAGACCTTCACCGCGGCCTTGAGGATGTTGTCCTTGGTGCGGTCGGCCTGCTGGGCGCGAACACCGGTTTTGCGAGTCTGCATGTCGGTCCCTGTGGGGCTGGCCAGATAGCCAACACTGCCACAGACATGGGGTGTGGCGCCAACGATTGGAACGGGGTAACCAAACATGCAGCATCTCGACCGGCAAGTGATCGACAAGGCGCTGGCATGGGCTTGTGCCGGCGACACGGTATGGCTGTGCACGGTGCTCTCCACCTACGGCTCGGCACCCCGTGCACCGGGAGCGATGCTGGTCTGCCGTGGCGGGCAGGAGTATGTCGGATCATTGTCGGGAGGCTGCGTGGAGGAGGAGTTTCTCGACAGCCTCGCACAGGGTGCATTCCACTGTGCTGCGCAGGTGGTGCGCTATGGCGATGGACAGGCGCAAAGTCGGCGCTTGCGCCTGCCGTGCGGGGGCGTGCTGGTGGTGCTGGTCGAGCGGCGCGAGGCCAGTGCGGCCTGGCTGGAGCACTTGCAGGCGTTGCGCGGCGCATTGCTTGGCCAGCGCCGGGTGACGCGCAGGGTGGGGCTGATGGATGGCACCTTTGGCCTGGAAAGCGATAGCAGCGTTGCCGTGCGCCTGAGCGAGGATGCCGTACATATCGCCATCGGCCCGGCCCTGCGCCTGCTGCTGGCGGGGCTGTCGCCCGTGGCCGAGGCCTGCGCCGATATCGCCCGTACGCTGGGCTGCGAAGTGATCGCCTGCGATCCGCGCGAGGAGATGGCCCATGTGCATCTGGAGGGTGCTCAACTGCACCGCGTGCTGCCCTCGGAGTTCATTGCCGAAGGTGGCTGCCATGCCGCCACCGCGGTGGTGGCGCTGACCCACGATCCGAAGATCGATGACCTGGCGCTGATGGAGGCCGTGCACACCCCGGCGTTCTACATCGGCGCCATGGGCTCGGTGACCACCTCCGCACGCCGCGCCGAACGCCTGCAGCGCATCGGCGGCTTGTCGGCCCAGCAGATCGAACGCCTGCACATGCCGATCGGGCTGGACCTGGGCAGCAAGTCGCCAGCGGAAATCGCCCTGGCGGTAATGGCGGATGTGCTGCGGGTGTATCGCGGCAAGGCGCGGGATGCGTTGTAGCCGCGATGGCCGGTTCAATAGGCGATAGCCAACTCGCGTAGCGCCGCTGAAGCCAGAAAACCGGAGCGCGAGGCATATCGGCTATCGCGCTTCACCTTCTCGTCGATGCGCTGCAACAGGTTCTCTGGCAGCGTCGCATTGAAGCGCACCGCCTTGCCCAGGTAGGGCGTTACATCAAAATCCACTACCGCCCAGATACCACCGGCGAAATCCGGATTGACCACGTGCACGTCGATCTCCTGCGCTTGGGGTAAAGGCTCGCCATCAGCGACAAGGCCTTCAAAATGCAGCGCCAGTGCCTCTTGGACATTATCCAGCGCCTGGGCAGCGGTGACGCCGGCGGAAAAACACCCAGGGACATCGGGTACGGTCACGCCGTAGTCGGAATCTTTGTCCTTGTGCAAAACAACTGGAAATTTCATCGACTCACTCCATGGGTCTGCAAGATGTGCAGCGAAGCTGTCTACTCACTTGAGACCTGCCTGTTTCAAAATGCTGTGCACGGTTCCCTTTGGAAGATTGGCCTTGGGATGGGGAACGGTGACCCGTCCTCGCTTCCAGGGATGCCGAAACTGATGATGGCTTCCCTTGACTTGCTCTTCATACCAACCATCTGCCTCGATGATCTGGATTACATCCCGACTGCGCATCCATCCTTCCGGTGGCAGCTGATGTGTATGGTACACATCTATTTAACTTCAACCAGTCTGTAATACACACTACCCACACAACCCCTGACGAGCGGTGGCAGGCTCTCTGAGGTGAAGGCTTTATCTGGTTCACATGTAGGACAGATGCACCTTGCCGCCCGCCAATCTCTTTCCCCACAATCCCCTCCACGCCGCACCACGACAGGGAACTCACCGTGCCATCCATCTATCAGCTCAAACCCCGCTTCCAGGCTCTGCTGCGCCCATCGGTTCAGCGTCTCTACGATCGCGGCGTCACTGCCAACCAGGTCACCGTCGCCGCAGCGTTGGTGTCGGTGCTGCTGGGGCTGCTGCTCACCTGGCTGCCCCACGTCACCTGGCTGTTCATCCTCATCCCGGTGTGGATGCTGCTGCGCATGGCGCTCAATGCCGTCGATGGCATGCTGGCCCGCGAGTTCGGCCAGCAATCGACCCTCGGCGCCTACCTCAACGAGCTGTGCGATGTGATCGCCGACGCGGCGCTGTACCTGCCCTTCGCGTTGCTGGTCGGGGTGTCGCCGACACTGGTGGTGCTGGTGGTGTTGCTTGCCGTCATCAGTGAATACGCCGGGGTGATGGGCCCGCTGGCCGGTGCTTCGCGGCGTTACGACGGGCCGATGGGCAAGAGCGACCGGGCCTTTGCATTCGGCGTACTGGGGACCGGCGTGGCCTTCGGCGTGCTGAATCCGACGTGGATCAACGGCCTGCTGCTGGTCATCCTGCTGCTCTCGCTCTATACCCTCTACAACCGGGTACGCCACGGGCTGGCCGAAACCCGCTGACCCCACCGCCGCAGGACAAGGACTTTCACCATGCGCCAAGCGCAATCGCTGCACTTCTCGACCCACGACGGCGTCGAGCTGCACTACCGGCACTGGCCGGCCACCCGCAACGAGCACCAGCCACGCAGGGCGCTGGTGATGTTCCATCGCGGGCACGAGCACGGCGGGCGCATGGCGCACCTGGCCGACGAACTGGACCTGCCCGGTTACGACATCTTCGCCTGGGACGCCCGTGGCCATGGCCTCTCGCCAGGGGCCCGGGGCGATAGCCCGAGCTTCGCCACCAGCGTGCGCGACGTGCAGACCTTCATCGAACATATCCAGGCCCGGCACGGCATCGCCGAGCCCGATATGGCAGTGCTGGCGCAGAGCGTCGGCGCAGTGCTGATCGCCACCTGGGCCCACGACTACGCGCCCAAGGTGCGCTGCCTGGTGCTGGCCTCGCCGGCGTTCAAGGTCAAGCTCTACGTGCCCTTCGCCCGCCCCGGCCTGAAACTGCTCAAGGCCCTGCGCGGCAACTTCTTCGTCAACAGCTATGTCAAGCCGCGCCTGCTCACCCATGACCCGGAACGGGTGATGTCGTACACCGCAGACCCGCTGATCAGCCGACCGATCTCGGTGACCGTGCTGCTAGGTCTGTACGAGGCTGCCGACCGTGTGGTGGCCGATGCCCAGGCCATCCAGGTGCCGACTCAGTTGCTGGTGTCCGGCGCAGACTTCGTGGTAGAACGCGGCCCGCAGGAGCGCTTCTTCGAGCGCCTGGGCAGCCCGCGCAAGGAGATGCACATCCTGCCCGGTTTCTTCCACGACACCCTCGGCGAACGCGACCGCACCCACGCCCTGGCGCGGATCGAGCGCTTCATCGCCCACTGTTTCGACGCACCGCTGCCTGCACCGTCGCTGCTCGATGCAGACAAGGTCGGCGCCAGCTGCGCCGAGGCCGAGTGCCTGGCCGCACCGCTGCCACGCAACTCGCCGCGCGACCTCTACTGGCGCAGCTACCGCGCCAGCCTGCGCCTGGGCAAGGGGCTGTCGGAAGGGGTGAAGCTGGGTTTCGACACTGGCTTCGACTCCGGCAGCACCCTGGACTACGTGTACCGCAACCAGGCCACCGGCAAGGGCAAACTGGGCGAGCTGATCGATCGCAACTACCTCGACGCCATTGGCTGGCGTGGCATCCGCCAACGCAAGGTGCATGTCGAGGAACTGCTGCGCCTGGCCATCGCGCGCCTGCGCGAACAGGCACGACCTGTGCACATCGTCGATATCGCCGCCGGCCACGGCCGCTACATCCTCGAAGCGCTGCAGGAGCAATTGCCGGACTCGATCCTGCTGCGCGACTACAGCGAGCTGAACGTGCAACAGGGCAGCGCGTTGATCAACGAAAAGGGCCTGGGCGAGATCGCCCGTTTCGTCCAGGGCGATGCCTTCGACCGCCAGAGCCTGGCCAGCCTCGACCCGCGCCCCACCCTGGCCGTGGTGTCCGGGCTCTATGAACTGTTCGCCAGCAACCAACTGGTGGGCGACTCCCTGGCCGGGCTGGCCGATGCCGTGGAAGACGGCGGCTACCTGGTCTACACCGGCCAGCCCTGGCACCCACAGCTGGAGATGATCGCCCGCGCCCTGACCAGCCACCGCGGCGGCGACGCCTGGGTGATGCGTCGGCGCAGCCAGGCCGAGATGGACCAACTGGTGGAAGCGGCCGGTTTTCGCAAGATCGCCCAGCGCATCGACGAATGGGGCATCTTCAGCGTCAGCCTGGCCCAGCGGGTACGCTGATGACACGCGAAGCCGGGCTGATCCGGCGCGGCGTGCTGTGGCTGTTGCTGCTCGGGCCGTTCTTCTTCCTCAGCTACGGCCTGGCCAACAGCTACTCCGCCGGGCGCGACGATGTCGGCAGCCTGGTATTCGGCTGGGAGCAGCATATGCCGCTGTGGCCGTGGACGATCATCCCGTACTGGTCGATCGACCTGCTGTACGGTTTGTCATTCCTGCTGCCGCTCACTCGCCGCGAGATGGACCGCCATGCCCTGGCGCTGCTGACCGCACAGGTGGTCAGCGTGACCTGCTTCCTGCTCTGGCCGCTGCGCTTCACCTTCGAGCGACCGGAACTGGCAGGTGTGTTCGGCTGGCTGTTCGATGTGCTGATGGGCTTCGACAAGCCGTACAACCAGGCCCCGTCGCTGCATATCGCGCTGCTGGTGATCATCTGGACGATGTTCGCCCGGCATACCCACAAGCCGCTCTGGCGCTGGGCTGTGCACGGCTGGATGGCGTTGATCGGGCTGTCGGTGCTGACCACCTGGCAGCACCACTTCATCGACCTGCCCAGCGGCGCGCTGGTGGGGTTGTTGTGCCTGTGGCTATGGCCGCACCAGGGCGCATTGCCGCTGCGCGAGGCGCGCCTGACGCGTGAGCCGAAACGCTGGCGGCTTGGCTTGCGCTATGGCATCGGCGCCCTGTTGTGTGCAGGGCTGGCCTTCAAGCTCGGTGGTGTATGGCTGTGCTTGTTATGGCCGGCACTGGCGTTGCTGGTGGTGGCGCTGAACTATGTGCTGTTCGGTGCTGGCGGATTCCAGAAGGGAGCGGATGGACGACTGTCGAATGCCGCGACCTGGCTGCTGGCGCCCTATCTGGTTGGCGCCTGGGTCAACTCACGGGCCTGGACCTGGCGACATCCGCAGGCAGATGAAATATGCGACGGGGTATATCTGGGGCGGATTCCCGGATTGGGAGAGGCAGGTGATTTTGCTGCGGTGGTGGATTTGTGTGCGGAGCTACCCTGCCCATGGCCAGCCACAGCGCCTGTTGCTCCTGTAGGAGCGGGCTTGCCCGCGAATGGGCCAGAACAGACAACCTACTTCAGCCTGCCCACCCTGGACCTCATACCCCCGAGCCCCGCCCTGCTGCTCCAAGCCGCCGAAGCCATCGACCGCCTGCGCCAGCAAGGCCCGCTTCTGGTCTGCTGCGCCCTGGGCTATTCACGCAGCGCCAGCGCCGTAGCCGCCTGGCTGATCCACACTGGCCGCTGCGCCGACATCGACGCCGCCGAAGCCCTCATCCGCCAGGCCCGCCCGGGCGTGGTACTGCACGCCGGCCACCGCCAGGCCCTGCTGCAACTCGGAGTCCAGCCATGAACCTGTACCTGGTCGCGACCCTGCTAGCTCGTGGTCGGCAACTCGAACGCCTGTCCGATGCATTGACCCTGCTGGCCATCGCCTACGGCCTGGCACCGCTGCTCGGCCTGCACCTGCACCCGCTGGCCAGCGTGCTGTGCATCCTGCTGCTGATCCTCGGCGTTGCCCACAAGTACTGGGCCATTCGCGTGGCCCTGGACGCCGAGCTCTTCGCACGCCTGGCCGCCAGCCCGCAACGTGCCGACGATACCCGCGCCCTGGACCGCGCCCTGTTCGACCTCAACCTCAAGGCCAAGGCCGACGATCCACGCGACTGGCCAACCCGCAGCCAGGCCGCCCTCGCCCTGCTGCGCCGCCAGAGCCTGTGCCTGGGCCTGCAGCTACTGCTGACCTTGGCTACCCTGCTGACACTGCCCTTCACCGGATGACCCTGCACCATGCTCGCCGCCTTGACCGCCTTCGCCATCACCTCCGCCGCGCGCCTGATCACCGGCGCTCGGGCCCTCTGGCTCGGCTGCACGCCACAACCGGTGCAGCGCCTGTACTTCGCCAACCACAGCAGCCACGGCGATTTCGTCCTGCTCTGGGCCTCGCTGCCCGAACCCTTGCGGCGCCGCACGCGGCCCGTGGCCGGCGCCGACTACTGGAACACGCCAGGCCTGCGCAACTTCGTCATCCACAATGTCTTCAATGGCATCCTGATCGACCGTCAGCGCAGCGAAGGCCAGGACAATCCGCTGCAACCGGTACTCGATGCGCTGGCCCAGGGTGACTCGCTGATCTTCTTCCCCGAAGGCACACGCAATCTTGGCGACGATCCACTGCTGCCTTTCAAGAGCGGCCTGTTCCACCTGGCATCCGCCCAGCCTGACATCGAGGTGGTGCCGGTCTGGATCGCCAACCTCAACCGGGTGATGCCCAAGGGCCGCGCCCTGCCGTTGCCGCTGCTGTGCACGCTGAGTTTCGGCGAGCCATTGCAGGTGCTGCCTGACGAAAGCAAGCAGGCGTTTCTCGAGCGGGCCCGTCAGGCCCTGCTGAACCTGGCCCCGAAGGAAGCCTGAGATGGATCACAACACCCTGTCCCTGTTCGCCGGCATCGGCGCCCTGCTGCTCCTGGCCAGTGTCATCGGCCGCCTGCTCAAGTGGCGCGCCGGTTCCGCGCCGCACGCGGTGATCGACAACCTCAACGCACGCATCAACGCCTGGTGGGTGATGGTGCTGGTGATCGGCCTGGCCTTCATGTTCGGCAAGTACGGCGTGATAGTGCTGTTCTATTGCGTGTCGTTCTACGCCCTGCGCGAGTTCATGACCCTCACCCCGACCCGGCGCAGCGACTACCCGGCGCTGGTCGCAGCGTTCTACGTAGCGTTGCCGGTGCAGTACCTGCTGATCGCCATGGACTGGTACGGGATGTTCAGCATCTTCATTCCGGTGTACCTGTTCTTGCTGCTGCCGATCCTGGCCAGCTTCGGCGGCGATACCACACGCTTCCTGGAACGCGCCTCGAAGGTGCAGTGGGGCCTGATGATCGCGGTGTACTGCGTGTCGTCGGTGCCCGCGCTGATGACCCTGGACATCCCCGGCTACGAGGGCCGCAACCTGCTGCTGATCGCCTGGCTGATCCTGGTGGTGCAGATCAGCGACGTGCTGCAGTACGTGTGCGGCAAGCTGTTCGGCAAGCGCAAGGTGGCGCCCAACCTGTCGCCGTCCAAAACCGTCGAGGGCCTGGCCGGCGGGGTGGCGTTGGCCACGCTGGTCGGCGCCCTGCTGTGCTGGATCACCCCGTTCAACTTCTGGCATGCGGCGCTGATGGCATTGACGGTCAACGCCATGGGGTTCTTTGGCGGGCTGGTGATGTCGGCCATCAAGCGCGATCGCGGGGTGAAGGACTGGGGGCACATGATCGAAGGACATGGCGGCATGCTCGACCGCATGGATTCGGTGTGCTTCGCCGCGCCGGTGTTCTTCCACTTCGTGCGCTATTGGTGGGCGTGACCGCCATAGCGCGACCAGGCAGATAGGCGTCGAATCCAGGCAACTGCATGTCACGCCAACGCCCTAAGGTGACGGGTCACTCAGCCCGTCATCAGGAGCCCTGCCATGTCCGACTTCATCACCGTCCTGCGCGAAACCTGTCCGACCCCGGTGGTAGATGCGACCAAGTGGAAACGCATCGGCGGCGACCCGCACACCGTCAACCTCAATGCCTACCTGTCGGCCGATGGCAGCAAGATCATGGGCACCTGGATCTGCACGCCAGGCAAGTTCGAGGTCAACTACGAGAAGTGGGAGTTCTGCCACTTCCTCGAGGGCTACTGCATCATCACCCCGGAAGGCGAAGAGCCCAAGCACCTCAAAGGCGGCGA
Source organism: Pseudomonas sp. RW10S2 (assembly GCF_014268985.1). Lineage (NCBI taxonomy): Bacteria > Pseudomonadati > Pseudomonadota > Gammaproteobacteria > Pseudomonadales > Pseudomonadaceae > Pseudomonas > Pseudomonas sp. RW10S2. Next base: position 12,936 of record NZ_JABWRO010000104.1, read on the forward strand.
TGTGTTCGTCATCGAGCCCGGCATGAAAGGCACCTGGGAAGTGGTCGAGACCGTACGCAAGTACTTCGTCTTCGCCTGACTGCATCTGATGTAGCGGGCGTGCAGCCGGGCCGGCAGTCTCAGCGCAGCGCCCGGTCCACCAGCACCTGCAGGCGGCCACGGGAGCACTGCTCGACCCGCGCCTCGACGCCATATACCTGCGCCAGCAACTGCGGTTCGAGCACCTCGGCCGGGGTGCCGCAGGCCACCACCCGGCCCTTCTCCAGCATCACCAGACAATCGGCATGGCTGGCCGCCAGGTTGATGTCGTGCAGCACCGCGACCGCCAACAGCCGATGGCGAACCACCCGCTCACGCACTGCATCCATCACCCGCAGTTGGTAGTGCAGGTCCAGGGCGCTGGTTGGCTCGTCGAGCAACAGCACCTGTGGATTGCGCGCCAGCAACTGGGCCAGGGCCACCAGTTGGCGCTGGCCGCCGGACAGACTGTCCAAGCCTTGCTCGGCCAGGTGCTCGATGCCCAACTGGCGCAGCGCATCGAAGGCCGTCGCCAACAGGTCATCTGCAGCCCCCACGCGCAGCGCAGCGACGATGCTCTCCAGCACCCCGAGCGCCAGCCCCGGCGGCAGCTGCTGTGGCATGTAGGCCAAGCGCCGGGCGCGCTCGGCGAAACTCAGGCGGGTAACGTCCTCATCGCCCAGGTGCACAGCGCCCTGCATCCGCTCCAGTCCGGCCAGGGCCCGCAGCAGGGTGGACTTGCCCGCCCCGTTGGGGCCGACCAGCGCCACCAGGCTGCCCGTCGGCAGCGACGGCAGGCTCAGTTGCTGGATGATCCGGCGCGCGCCATAGGTGACCGACAGCCCTTCGATACGCAAGCTCACAACCTTCTCCCCCGCCGGAACACCAGTACCACGAACACCGGTACGCCCACCAGGGCGGTGACGATCCCCACCGGCACGATCACCCCTGGCAGGATCAGCTTGCTGGCGATCGACGACAGCGACAGCAGCAATGCCCCGACCAGCGCACTGGCCGGCAACAGGAAGCGCTGGTCCTCGCCCACCAGCAGGCGGGCGATGTGCGGGCCGACCAGGCCGATAAAACCGATGGTGCCGACAAAGGCCACGGCGGTCGCCGACAGCAGGCTGATGCGCAGCAGCGAGGCGACGCGCAGACGCCGGGTGTCCACGCCGAAGCTGCGGGCACGGTCTTCGCCCATGCGCAGCAGAGTCATGGCCGGGGCGGCGCGCAGCGAGAACGGCAGCACCAGCGCCAGCACCGCAGCAAGAATGCCCAGCTTCTGCCAGTTGGCCCGCGCCAGGCTGCCGAGGGTCCAGAACACCAGTTGCTGCAGCACATCCTCGGTGGCCAGCAACTGCAGCAACGACACCAATGCGTTGCAACTGAACACCAAGGCGATACCGAACAGCACCAGGCTCTCGACCCCGGCACCGCGCAGCCGTGACATGGCCTGCAGCAACAGCACCGACAGACAGGCGAAGACGAACGCCATCACCGTCACCTGGGCGCTCGGCGCCAGCCAGGCCACCGACAGCGGATAGGCGATGGCCAGCGACGCGCCCAGCGCGGCGGCAGAGGACACACCCAGGGTGAAAGGGCTGGCCAGCGGGTTGTCGAGGATCGCCTGCATCTCGGCGCCAGCCAGCGCCAACGCGGCCCCGACCAGCACCGCCATCAGCGCGTAGGGCAGGCGCACGTTCCAGATGATCACCCGTTCGGTGGCGCTCAGTGCGTTCGGATCGAACACCCCATGCAGCAGCTGTCCGAGCCCCATGCCGGAGGCGCCGCTGGCCAGGTCGCCGAGCACCGCCAGCGCCAGCAGCACGGCCAGCCCGCCGACCAGCCCGGCACGCCGCCAGAGCAGGCGCCGATAACGCCAGGCTGCCAGCGCGGCGCCGTCCAGAGCCTGGGCGGTCACTTGGCGTCGATCCAGTAGTGGCCGTCCAGGCCGACCTTCAGCAGGTGGTTGATGTCGGCCATGGTCGCTTGCGGATCCAGATCCTTGAAGCGCTCGGGGTGAATCCAGCGGGCCATGGCTTCGATGGCAAGGATGTTGAACGGCGAGTTGTAGAAGTCATGCCACAGGCCATGGGCCTGGCCATCACGGATCGGGCGCAGCGGCGCGAATTCGGGGCGCGCGATGATCCTGGCCAGGCTCTGGCGCGCGGTATCGGCACTCACGCCGGCGCCGAGCAGCACGCCGGGGGCACGGTTGCCGGTGGCGATGTAGACGTCCGGATCGGCCTTGAGCACGTATTCGACGCTGACGTCGCCCAGCGCGCCGGGCACCACGTCAGCAGCGATATTGTGCCCACCGACCGCCTCGACCACACTGCCCAGGCCGCTCTTGCCGGTGGTGTGCCCCGGCGCCTGCCAGACGCCCGCCAGCAGTTCGAGGAAGACCTTCGGCCGCTCGCTGTCCTTGAGCCCCGCCACCTGGTCGGTGACGTGCTTGAGGTGGCTGTCGTAGAGGTCCAGGTATTCCTGCGCCTGCTGCTCACGACCCAGCAAGGTGCCCAGGGCTTCGAGGCTGACGCGGGTGTTCTTGATCGGGTGCACACGGAAGTCGATGAACAGTACCGGGATGCCGGCCTGTTCCAGCAGGTCGGCGACCGGGCTGTGCTGGGTCGGGCCTTCGCCGGCGATGCTGAAGATCGCCAGGTCCGGTTTCAGTGCCAGGATCTGCTCGGCGCTGACGCTCTGCTCCGAGGCCTGGCCGATCAGCGGCAGCTTGGCCACCTGGGGATAAAGCTTGGCGTAGACGTCGTAGGTATGCGGGTCGAGCAGGCGCATGTCGTTCTGCCAACCGACCACGCGCTGGAACGGGTTGTCGCGATCCAGCAGGGCCAGGGCGAAGAACAGCCGGCCCTCGCCGAGGACGATGCGCTGGGGCGCGTGATCGACTTCCACCTTGCGCCCGAGCACGTCGGTGACCTGGGCGGCGCTGGCGGTCTGGAGAGTGCCGAGGCCTGCGACCAGCAGCATGAGCAGCGGCAGCAGGCGCCGCGCGGAACGGAGAACGGAGAACATCGGAGGGCTCCTGGCGACAGCGGATGCGTGACAGAGAATCGGTCTCATTCAAGACCGGGCATTCTAGTCAGGGGGCTGCCCTTGCCAGTGTCCGGGAATGTAGTGGGATGTCAGTGAATCGTCATGGGTTACTGTTCATTACATGGGATAGCGGTGAGTTCTTCGCGGTGGTGTTACCTGTGGGAGCGGGCTTGCCCGCGAAAAAACCAGCGCAACCTTTCAGTCAAGCATCGCCCTCAACGCCCGGCAGTCCGCCGCATGCCAGTCCGCCAGCTCCGGCCAGGGGTTGTCGGGCAGGTTTACCAGGACCGTCCTGGCCCCCGCCGCACGTCCGCAATCCAGGTCGAAGCGGTAGTCGCCCACCATCACCAGTTCCGACGGTGCCACGCCCCAGGCCCGGGCGATCTGCAACAGGCCATCCGGGTCGGGCTTGGGCGCCACCTCGTCACGTCCCAGAATGTGTTCGACCGGGAAGCAGTCGGCCAGACCAATGGCCTCCAGCGTGACATGCGCCAGCTCCCGCGCGTTGCGGGTGAGGATCGCCAGCCGGCAGCCACGCGCCGACAGCTCGCGTACCAGCTCGACTGCACCGGTCGCGGCCTTCGAGGCGATCGCCAGGTCGCGCTCGTGCTCCAGCAGCCAGGCGTGCTTGGCCTTGGCCTCCTCGTGAGGCAGCGCGGCGAGGTGGGTGAGGATGTCATCCTCGGGCGGAATCTCCAGCGCCTCGCGGATCGCGGCAAAGTCGTGCACCGCCACGGTGAGGGTGCCGTCCATGTCGAACACCCAGTTGCGTACTTCGTGCAGGCTCATGCCCAGTCCTTGCGATGGCGGATCAGGCCTTCCTGGGTGGACGAGGCCACCAGTTGCCCGGCGCGGTTGAAGATGCTGCCGCGGGTGAAACCGCGGGCGTTGCCGGCCCATGGGCTGTCGGTGGCGTACAGCAGCCAGTCGTCGGCACGCAGGTCGCGGTGGAACCACAGCGCATGGTCGAGGCTGGCGATCTGCATATCCTTCTGCCACACCGATTTGCCGTGGGGCAGCAACGAGGTGGTCAGCAGCCCGAAATCCGAGGCGTAGGCCAACACGTACTTGTGCAGCGCCGGGATGTCCGGAAGGTTGCCGTCGGCGCGGAACCAGGCGTACTTCACCGGGTCGCCCGGCTTGGGGTCGAACGGATCACGCTCGGTCACCGGGCGGATCTCGATGGGCTTGGCGCACAGCACCTTGTCGCGGATACGCTCGGGCAGCTTGTCAGCCATGACGCGGGCCAGTTCGACTTCGCTGGGCAGGTTCTCGGGGCCGACCACATCGGGCATCTGCACCTGGTGCTCGAAACCGCCCTCGTCGTACTGGAACGACGCGCTGCAGGTAAAGATCGGGTTGCCCTTCTGGATCGCCGTGACCCGGCGGGTGCTGAAACTGCCGCCGTCGCGCACCCGATCGACCGAATAGACGACCGGCATGCTGGCATCGCCAGGGCGCAGGAAATAGCCGTGCAAGGAATGGACATGGCGCGCGTCCTCGACCGTCTGGCTGGCCGCCGACAACGACTGGCCCAGCACCTGGCCGCCATACAACTGACGAAAGCCCAGGTCCTGGCTACGGCCACGGAACAGGTTCTCTTCGATGGATTCGAGGCTCAACAGGTCGACCAGGTCGTCCAACACATGGCTCATCGGGGGCTACTCCTGACAGGTGTCACGGCAATTCGGGCATTGGCGCAAATCATACAGAATTTGTCATCGCCTCCGTGCATGGCGCCCCATTCAGGCATGCAGGGTTCGCTCCCAGCGCGGCCGGTCGATGCGATACAGCACGTGCGGACGCAGCGGGTGCCCCTCGGGCAGCCGCGGGTGTTCGAAGCTGCCTGCCTCGTCCTGAACCATGCCGATCGCCTGCATCACCTTCTGCGAGGGTACGTTGTCCTGAGTGGTGAACGACACCACCTCATCCAGGCGCAACTGGGCGAATGCGCAGCGCAGGCAGGTCCAGGCCGCCTCGCTGGCAAAGCCCTGGCCCCAGTGACGACGGGCCAGACGCCAACTGATCTCCACCGCCGGCGCGAAGGGTGCGTCGAAATTGACGTTGAGCAACCCAGTCAAGCCAATGAAGGCGCCACTGTCCATGCGCTCCAATGCCCAGAGACCGTAGCCGTATTCGTTGAAATGGCCACGGATGCGTCCGATCAGCGCGGCGGCCTCCAGGCGCGTCAATGGCGCCGGGAAATAGCGCATCACCTGCGGATCGGCGCACATCTCGGCAAACGCCTGCAAATCGTCGTCCCGCCATTGGCGCAACACCAGGCGGGCGCTTTCGAGCTTGAGGATCGGGGTCATCGGGGCGGGCTCCAGGTTTTCAGTCCTGCAGTCTACAGATTAGGCGCCGGGGGCGCTTTTCACCTGCACCCCAGGCCCAATGCAATTTTCACAACGGCTTCACTCGGCGCAGACAGGCCACTTCACAGAATGCCACCACCTGCCGCCGCCCTGCGCGCGGCCCCCTCTTGCCGGAGCCCGAGCATGCTGTCGAGCGACATCCTGGAAAACCTGGCCATCCCCACACGCCGCAAGCGACACCGACGTTTGCGCATGGCTTGGGCAGTCGGCCTCGCCTTGGTGCTGGTCGCGGCGGGATTGATGCTGTGGTCGTCAACGAGGACGCACATCGTGAACCTTGGCAATGAACGGCAGTTGAACGCCAGCGGCCTGCTGCAGAAGTGGGCCGAAGGCAGCGTGATCGTGATGATTCGCCACGCCGAGCGCTGCGACAGCGCGCCCGGCCCTTGCCTGGACGATCCAACCGGCATCACCGTGTCCGGCAGCCAGGCCGCCCAGCGTGTCGGAGAAGGCTTGCAGCGCCTGGGGCTGAACGGTGCCGACCTGCTCAGCAGCCCGAAGCTGCGCACCCGACAGACCGCGCACTTCATCGTCGGCGACACGGTGACCAGCGAGGACTGGCTCGAAGGCTGCGAGAGCGGCTTCGCAGGCCAGGCCATGGCGCACAAGCGTGCAGGGCACAATCTTGTGCTGGTGACCCACAACGGCTGCGTCGATCACTTCCAGCGCACCCTCAAGGTTGCGCCGGGCGAGCGCGAAAGTGGCTACGCCAGCGCGCTGTTCGTGTCGGTCGATGGCAGCGGCAAGGCCCGTATCCTTGGGCGCATGAACGAGCCGGACTGGCGACGGGTACTGGCGTCGGCACAACGCTGATGAGTGTTTGAGTTGCGTGGCATTCCGGCCCACTGGCAAGATCAACGCTGCCTCCAGCCGCGATCCTGCCCATGCCCCTGCCGCTGATCTACCACGAAGACTACAGCCCCGAGTTCCCGCCGGAACATCGTTTCCCCATGGACAAGTTCCGCCTGCTGCACGATCACCTGATCGACAGCGGGCTGACCACCGACCAGGCCTTGCTGCGCCCCGAACTCTGCCCCAACGACATCCTCGCCCTGGCCCATGACCGCGCCTACATCGAGCGCTACATGAACGGCGAACTCTCACGCGAAGACCAGCGCCGCCTGGGGCTGCCCTGGAGCGAGGCCCTGGCACGGCGCACCGTGCGCGCCGTCGGCGGTTCGCTGCTGACCGCCGAGATGGCCCTGCGTCACGGTATCGCCTGCCACCTGGCCGGCGGCACCCACCATGCCCACTACGACCACCCCGCCGGGTTCTGCATCTTCAACGACCTGGCGGTGATCAGCCGCTACCTGCTCGCAGCCGGACGCGTGCACCGCGTGCTGATCTTCGACTGCGACGTGCACCAGGGCGACGGCACCGCACGCATCCTTCACGACACACCAGAGGCGATCACCGTGTCCTTGCACTGCGAGCAGAATTTCCCCGCACGCAAGGCCCAGAGCGATTGGGACATCCCCCTGCCGCGCGGCATGGACGACGCGGCGTACCTGAAGGTGGTGAACGATGCACTGAACTACCTGCTGCCGCTCTACCAGCCCGACCTCGTGCTGTACGACGCCGGCGTCGATGTGCACAAGGACGACGCCCTGGGTTATCTGCAACTGACCGATGCAGGCGTCGCCGCCCGTGACGAAGCGGTCCTGCGCCACTGTCTTGGCCGTGATATTCCGGTGGTCGGGGTGATCGGCGGCGGTTACAGCAAGGACCGGGCGGCGCTGGCGCGGCGGCACGGCATCCTTCACCACAGCGCGGCGCGGGTGCTGGGTTACACACAATGACTGTGGAACCGCTTGTGGATAACCTGCGGGAAAGCCCCTGGAGCCCTTTAACTGCCTGACCTGCAAAGATTTGTTCATTTTTTGAACAGTACCTGCACAGGCACCTCTGGGGTAGAATGCCGACTCTTTTCCACAGCCTGCCGCCACCATGACCGATTCCCACCCCACCTCCCCTCCCCTCGTCGCCGTGATCGGCGGTGGCCCCGCCGGCCTGATGGCTGCCGAGGCCCTGGCCCAGGCCGGCGTGGCGGTCGAGGTGTTCGATGCGATGCCGTCGGTGGGTCGCAAGTTCCTGCTGGCAGGCGTTGGCGGCATGAACATCACCCACTCCGAGCCCTACCCGGCCTTCATCGGCCGCTATGGCGAACGCCGCGAGGCCATCGACACGCTGCTGCGTGATTTCGATGCCGACGCCCTGCGCCAGTGGATCCACGGCCTGGGCATCGAGACCTTCGTCGGCACCTCGGGGCGGGTCTTCCCCACTGACATGAAAGCGGCACCGCTGCTGCGCGCCTGGCTCAAGCGCCTGCGCGATTCCGGCGTGGTTATCCACACCCGGCACCGCTGGCTCGGCTGGGACACGGAAGGCGCACTGCGGATCGCTTATCCACAGGGCGAACGCCTGGTGCGCGCCACTGCCGTGATCCTGGCCTTGGGTGGCGGTAGTTGGGCGCGCCTGGGCTCGGATGGCAGTTGGGTGCCACTGCTGGCCGAGCGCGCTGTGGATATCTCGCCATTACGCCCGAGCAACTGTGGTTTCGAGGTGCAGGGCTGGAGCGATCTGCTCAGGAACAAGTTCGCCGGCGCGCCGCTGAAGAACATCGCCCTCAGCGTGCCTGGCAGCGCTGCGCGCAAGGGCGAGTTCATCCTCACCGCCCAAGGCGTGGAAGGCAGCCTGGTGTATGCATGGTCGGCGGCGGTGCGCGCCGGCATCGAGCGCGACGGACGCGCTACCTTGCTGCTCGACCTGCTGCCGGATCGCCCTGTGGATAAAATCGCTCAGGCCCTGGCCAAGCCCCGTGGCTCCCGCTCGATGGCCAAGCACCTGCAGGGGCAGCTCGGGATCGACGGGGTGAAGGCCGCGCTGCTGCGCGAGCTGACCGACCAGGCCACCTTCGCCGACCCCATGCGCTTGGCCCAGGCGATCAAGGCGCTGCCGATCGAACTGGTGCGCACGCGGCCGCTGGATGAAGCGATCAGCAGTGCCGGTGGCGTACGTTTCGAGGCGCTGGACGAGGGCTTGATGCTCAAGCAACTGCCCGGCGTCTTCTGTGCCGGCGAGATGCTGGACTGGGAAGCGCCGACCGGGGGCTACCTGCTGACGGCGTGCTTTGCCAGCGGCTTGCGCGCCGGGCGGGCGGCGCTGGAGTGGTTGTCCGAGCGCCAGCCCGCGTCCCTGTAGGAACACCTGTCTTGTTCAAAATCTAAAGGCCAGCCC
>NZ_JABWRO010000105.1:0-21112 GCF_014268985.1 Pseudomonas sp. RW10S2
TCGGCAGCCGCCTTCAGCGTCGGCTATGAGAGCCCCTCGCAGTTCAGCCGCGAGTTCAAGCGTTTCTTCGGGCGTACGCCACAAGCCGAAATCGACTGGATGAAGGCGACCTACGCACTGCCCGCCCCCTCTGGCTCACCCCTCTACGTTTCCTCCCATTGAGCAAGGCGCTATCATCGGCCAATCCCTGCCCCGCCATTCGGAGAACACCATGCCGCTGAGCCCCCTGTTGCGTTGCCATGACCTGCAGAAAACGCGGGAGCATTACCGCGATACCTTGGGTTTCGAAGTTGCTGATTCGCAGCAAACGACGCTGACCGTGCACCTCGACGACAACCGGATCGTGTTCACCGAGCAAGACCTGTGGGGCCATTCACCGCAATGCACGGGCACGTTCTATTTCGTGATCGCCGATGTCGATGGGTATTTCGAACGCGTGCGCGATAAAGCCGAGATCGCATGGCCACTTCAGAACATGCCCTACGGCTCGCGAGAGTTCGGCGTGCGTGACTGCAATGGCTACTTCCTGGCGTTCACCCAGGCGCGCTGAGGTCTGGACGGCCTCTTGCCTCTTCTGATCGGGAGGCCTGCCGACCGTTGTCAATCAACTACACATGAAACAACGCACCTCCAATAATGCGACGCACTTCACAATAGTAAAACCGATAGTTCCGCGACATTAAGCTGCGCCAATTCCAAATAACAAACTCATGATGTAGCGCCATTAACGCTGCTCAAGCCTTCGCAGCTTGGTCAGTTCGCGTTCAACTCACTGGATGACGCTTGATGGGCCTGTGCCCCATCGATGCAACCAATAATGATGTTCAGACCGCACTTCCGTTCGCAGCCCTGTTCGGCCGCCTCGACATCCAGGCCGAACGGGTACAACGCGGCGCCGACCCGCTGCACAGGGACGTCAGGGGCAGTACGGCGATGATGATCAGCCAATCCCAGGGTAACGATGCGACGGTTGCAGCTTTGAGGGCAATCGCAGGTCATTGGAGGCTAAAGATTTCTTACCAGGCGGCGATATAGCTGGCGATATACCACCATAAAGGATGATGCCGTGAAGGTTCGCAACGCCGCTGCCGGAGCATGCGCTCTACTGGCGCTGGCCGGATGCTCGGAAAGCCAGCTCGACTACCGAAACGCCGAGGTCAACAACGGCCTGATCTACGCAGGCTCGGAAAACAAGCCCTTCACCGGGCTGGTCACCAACGTTCCGGAAAACTTCATGCGGGCCAACAATGGCTACATGGACACGCTGTTCAACCTCAACCAGACCCTCAAGAGCCTGAGGTCCGACCGCAACATGTACATGGGCCGTAACTTCGTGTGCGACGCCCAGGTCGAAAAAGGCTTCATCTCCGGTGATGTCTCCTGCTACCAGGCCAAGTCGCGGACACTGCGCTACACCGCGCAGTACAAGGACGGCAACATGGACGGCGCCCTGCAGATCTACGCCATCGATGGCCAGACCCGCCTGGCGAAGGCGGCGTTCAGCCAGGACCTGATCGATGGCAAGGTCGAGTTCTGGAGCCCGAATACCGGCAAGCTGGTCTACCTGCGCACGGCCCGCAACGGCAAGTCCGACGGGGTGCAGGAGAACTACGACGAGAACAGCGGCCAGACGACCTACAAGGCCAAGGCCAGCAACGGCCAGCTGATCGGGACTGTCGAGCGATTTTCCGCGCAGGGCAAGCGCGTTTCAGAGGTTCCCTACGACAACGGCACACCCCATGGCGTTGCCCATGAATGGGACGCCAACACTGGCAACATGACCAAGCTGATCACCTTCGATCACGGGGTCTGGACCGGTGAATACCAGGAGTGGGCGGCGGACGGATCGCTGACTGCCCATCGGGTCTACGCCCGCAACGTGATGATGGAAGACAAGCTGGCGCCCGCCCAGGACGCAATCGCCGATACCGACGTCGACAAATGCGTTGCCGGACTGGTCGAAGCGTTTCGTGCTGAAAACGGCGAGGAAGCATTGATCCGGCATGACCAGATCGCCGAATGGGAGTCGGACTGCGGCAAGGCGCCCTGGATGGAGTGATCGTCACTGCAGGCGCCCTCTCGCAGGTTCCGGGATGGCGCCCGCCCTCCTCGCACGGGCAGGCTATTTGTCCGGCGTACTGCAAAGTGGCTGTGGATCAATCAACCAGGTGATACAATCCGCGCCCTCGAATCAGCGCATGAAGCGCTGAGCCTCCGTGAACGTCGCAGTACGCCCCGCGCAAGCCTGATACCGGGATAGCTCCCACTGGCCCCGGCACCTGGATGTCGCCCGCTACACCACGCGAATGGACTGCCGCTCCTCCTTGGCCTTGGGTGAGCGGGAAAAGCTGCCGCCTCGCGTCAAGCCACTCCGCAAGGGTTCAGGCGTGACGAAAGGCCATTCATACACCTCTGGAACTCCCGCAGGACAAGTACTTGATTTCTACAGCCAATATCACGATGCAGTTCGGCTCCAAGCCGCTCTTCGAGAACGTCTCGGTCAAATTCAACAACGGCAACCGCTATGGCCTGATCGGGGCCAACGGCTGCGGCAAGTCGACCTTCATGAAAATCCTCGGCGGCGACCTGGAGCCGTCCGCCGGCCAGGTGATGCTCGAGCCCAACACCCGCCTGGGCAAGCTGCGTCAGGACCAGTTCGCCTACGAGCAGTTCAGCGTCATCGACACGGTGATCATGGGCCACGGCCAACTGTGGAAGGTCAAGGCCGAGCGCGACCGCATCTACTCGCTGCCGGAAATGACCGAAGAAGACGGCATGGCCGTCGCCGAGCTTGAAACCGAATTCGCCGAGATGGACGGCTACACCGCCGAATCGCGCGCCGGCGAGCTGCTGCTGGGCCTGGGCATTCCGCTGGAGCAGCACTTCGGGCCGATGAGCGAAGTAGCGCCGGGTTGGAAGCTGCGTGTGCTGCTGGCGCAGGCACTGTTCTCCGATCCGGACGTGCTGCTGCTGGACGAACCAACCAACCACCTGGACATCAACACCATTCGCTGGCTGGAAAACATTCTCACGGCGCGTAACAGCACCATGGTGATCATTTCCCACGACCGTCACTTCCTCAACAGCGTCTGCACCCACATGGCCGACCTGGACTATGGTGAGCTGCGCCTGTTCCCGGGCAACTATGACGAGTACATGACCGCCGCCACCCAGGCGCGCGAGCAGCTGCTGTCGGACAACGCCAAGAAGAAAGCCCAGATCGCCGAACTGCAGACCTTCGTCAGCCGCTTCTCGGCCAACGCCTCCAAGGCCAAGCAAGCCACCTCGCGTGCCAAGCAGATCGACAAGATCCAGCTGGCCGAGGTCAAGCCCTCGAGCCGGGTCAGCCCGTTCATCCGCTTCGAACAGACCAAGAAGCTGCACCGCCAGGCCGTGGTCGTGGAAAAGATGGCCAAGGCCTTCGACGACAAGGTGCTGTTCAAGAACTTCGACATCACCATCGAAGCTGGCGAGCGCGTAGCGATCATCGGCCCCAACGGCATCGGCAAGACCACCTTGCTGCGCACGCTGGTAGGCGAAATGCAGCCCGATGCTGGCTCGGTCAAGTGGACCGACAGCGCCGAGGTGGGCTACTACGCCCAGGACCACGCCCATGATTTCGAAGACGATGTCACGCTGTTCGACTGGATGGGCCAGTGGACCAGCGGCGAACAGGTGATTCGTGGCACCCTGGGGCGCATGCTGTTCTCCAACGACGAGATCCTCAAGTCGGTGAAGGTCATCTCCGGCGGTGAACAGGGCCGCATGCTGTTCGGCAAGCTGACCCTGCAAAAGCCCAACGTGCTGGTGATGGACGAACCGACCAACCACCTGGACATGGAGTCGATCGAAGCACTGAACCTGGCGCTGGAGAACTACCCGGGCACGCTGCTGTTCGTCAGCCACGACCGTGAGTTCGTCTCGTCGCTGGCCACGCGGATCATCGAGCTGTCGGCCGATGGCGTGGTCGACTTCAGCGGCACCTATGACGACTACCTGCGTAGCCAGGGTGTCGTGGTCTAAGCCAGACCGCCTTCATCGACACTGCGCCGCCTTTTTCGCGGGCAAGCCTGCTATCACCCCGGTGGTAGCAGGCTTGCCCGCGATGCGTTGGGCGTGCCGCAAAGCGCTTGAACCCCCGCAATACATGGCCTTCGCGATAGCCACCGGCCACTACCCGGCGAATTGGACAACCTCGCCATCCCCTGCTTGTATCTACCCTCTACGTTCTACACGCAGACGTGAATCGTACAACTTCGTACAGGGAATAGGACGAGGACGCGACGATGGCTCACACCGTCATGATGGTATTCGGCACCTGCCCCGAAGCAATCAAGATAGCACCCCTGGCACGGGTGCTGCGCGAATGGCCGGAGATCGACCTGCACATCTGCTCCACCGGTCAACACCGGGAAATGCTCGAGCAAGTGCTGACCGCCTTCGGTCTGTCGGTCGATCAGGACCTGAAGGTAATGACCCAGAACCAGACCCTCAATGGTCTGTCACGTGACCTGCTGGGCAGCCTCGACAACGCCTACGAACAGGTCCAGCCTGAGATCGTGCTGGTGCATGGCGATACCACCACCAGTTTCATCGCCGGCCTGGCCGCGCTCCATCGCCGTATCCCCATCGGTCATGTCGAAGCCGGCCTGCGCACCGGCAACCTTCAGCAACCCTGGCCAGAAGAAGCCAACCGGCGCCTGACCGGCGTGCTCGCCGACCTGCATAGCGCATGATCCTCATCACCGGCCATCGCCGGGCAAACTTCGGCGCCGGCTTCGAGCGTATCAGCCTGGCACTCGCCGAACTGGCCCTGCGCTATCCGGACCTACAGTTCGTCTACCCGGTACACCTCAACCCGCAGGTGCAGAAATCGGTATACGGCGTGTTGTCCGGGCGGGACAACATTCACCTGGTCGCACCGCGGGACTACCAGCACTTCGTCTGGTTGATGGCCCGCGCACACCTGATCCTCACCGACTCAGGAGGGGTGCAGGAAGAAGCCCCGGCGCTCGGCAAGCCCGTGCTGGTACTGCGCAAGGTGACCGAGCGACCGTCGGTGCTCGAAGGCGGTACGGGCAAGCTGGTCGGCACCCAGACCGAACGTATCCTAGCCTGCCGGCAGGCGGATCCTGAACTGCGCGCCCCCCAGCGAAGACTGCGCAACCGTCAAGGTTCCACCCTGCCCCTCGATGGCCCTGCGGCTGATCGCCAACCCCAGCCCAAATCCCCCGGTGCTGCGGTCCCGACTGCGATCCAGGCGATAGAATGGCTGGAAGATTCGCTCACGCTCCTCAGGCGGTATGCCAATCCCGTCATCCTCGACCGTCAGCAGGCAAGCACCGTCCGCTTCCAGCTTCAATCGCAGCAGCAAGCTCTCGTCGCAGTAGCGCATGGCATTGCGCACCAGGTTCTGTACCGCCCGCGCGGTCAGTCGAGGATCGAGCACGAAACGTGGCAGCTTGTCGTCGGCACGCACCTCCCATCTGATCCCGCGACCATCGAGTTCTTCGGCAAAGCTGCCCAGCACACTGTCGACCAGCTCCAGCAACGACACCTCGACCCGCTCGCGGACCTGGTCGGCGTTCTCCAGACGGCTGTACGACAGCAGCTCAAGCACCAGCTCGTCCAGCTCACGCACATGCCCCACCAGCTCCAGCAAGCGCTTGCGGCTGGCCGGCGGCACTTCGTCGAACAGCAGCACCAGGCCGAAATCCAGGCGGGTCAACGGTGTGCGCAGCTCATGCGAGACCGCGTTGAGCAGCTCGCGCTGCTGGTTGACCTGGCGCTCCAGGTCTCCGGCCATGGTGTCGAACACCCCGGCCAGCTCGCCGATGTTCGAGCGCGGCGAGATCTGCGTACGCTCCGCCATCTCCCCGCGCCCCAGGCGCCGCGCGGTTTCCTTGAGCCGTTCCAGGTCGCGCCAGTGCGGCCAGACCCACAGCAGCAAGCAACCCAGCATGGCGGCACCGATCAGTACCGTGACGCCCCACGACAACACGTTGATGTCGAGCGGATCCGGCGGCGAGTGCAGGCGCACCAGCCAGTCCTTGTCCAGCGGCGCCAGCACGGTTTCGTAATAACCCCAGTCGGCGATGCGCACCGCATACAGCCCGTGCTCCAGCCGCGCACGCTCCTGCGGCGCAAGGTCGGCGGCGTCCATGCGCAGCAGTTGCACCTGCAAGGGCGCGAAGGCCGCGGCCAGGTCCTGCTCCACCGATGGCCATTGCTTACGCGGCGCCTGGTGAAACTGACGGACGATCAAAGATTGCACGCCCTTGGCCTGGTCAAGGTTGTAGGCCATGAAGCGTTCGTGAAACGCACCGACGATAGCGTCGGGAATCAGCAGCAAGGCACCGGCATAGGCGACGATGATCACCAGGTACAGGCGCACCAGGATCTTGAGCATGGCGCGTCAGTACTCCCACTCGACCCGGCTGAACAGATACCCCTTGCCCCACACGGTCTTGATCTTGCGGGCTTCGCCGGCGTTGTCGTCAAACTTGCGCCGCAGCTTGGAGATGGCTACGTCTACTGAACGGTCGGTACCGTTGAACTCGATGCCGCGCAATTGCTGGAGGATGCGGTCGCGGCTGAGCACTTCGCCGGCATTGCGGGCCAGCACGACCAGCAGGTTGTATTCGCCACTGGACAGCTCGACCTCGCTGCCGCGCCAATTCACGCTGCGTTCGGCCAGGTTGATGCACAGGCCGCCGACCTGGATCAGCTCGCTGTCCAGGCGCGGTTCATTGACACTGCTGCGGCGCAGCAAGGTGCGTACCCGGGCCAGCAGTACGCGGGGCTCGCAGGGCTTGGTCACGTAGTCATCGGCCCCCATTTCCAGGCCCAACACTTGATCGTGACTGTCGTCACGGGCCGTCAGCATCAGGATCGGCAGGCTTTGCGACTCCTGGCGCAGCAAGCGACAAACCTGCAGGCCATCCAGGCCGGGCAGCATCAGGTCGAGCACCACCAGGTCGGGGCGCTGGCGACGAAACTCGTCGAGCACATGATCGCCACGGGCGATGACCCGGACATGGAAATCGTTGCGTTGCAGGTAGCTGGCAATCAGTTCGGACAGCGCGCTGTCGTCTTCGACCAGAAGGATGTTTGGCATGTGGGTCGTCATGAACAGATAGGCTTGAGACCTTACCGCCGTCATTGCCGGACAAGCCCGCGCCTACAGAGGCTGCGACTACCTGTGGAAGCGGGCTTGTCCGGCGATGGGGCCAGTGCAGTCAGTTGCTCGCAGGATATAGAATCCTACGCTCCACACGGCACGAGCCTTACACTTTTTCACACACGGCGTACACAGCTTAACAGCCCATGCGCGAGCGCCTGCCTTAGCATAGCGGCGATCCTATCCGGAAGATCCGTATGTCCATTCCCTTCTCCAAGTGCCCTTGGGCGATTCTCGCCTTGCTCACACTGGCCCTGACCGGCTGCAACGACGCCCCCGAACAGGACGCGCAAGCACCCTCCCCCCAGGTGCGGGTCGAAACCGTGCAGTTGCAGGCCCTGGCCATCAGTACCGAACTCAGCGGGCGTATTCTCGCGCCACGCACCGCTGAAGTCCGCGCCCGGGTTGCCGGCGTGGTGCTCAAGCGGGTGTACCGCGAAGGCAGCGACGTCAAACAGGGCGATGTGCTGTTTCTCATCGACCCGGCGCCGTTCAAGGCCGACCATGACAGCGCCCGCGCCGCGCTGGCCAAGGCCGAAGCTACCTTGTACCAGGCGCGCCTGCAGGAGCAGCGCTATCGCGAACTGGTCGACGACAAGGCCGTGAGCCGTCAGGAATATGACAATGCCCGCGCCGCCTTCCTCCAGGCGGACGCTCAGGTGGCCGAGGCCAGCGCCGCGCTCGAACGCGCGCGGCTCAACCTGGGCTATGCCACGGTCACTGCACCGATCTCCGGACGGATTGGCCGTGCGCTGGTCACCGAAGGGGCGCTGGTCGGACAGAGCGAAACCACCGCGTTGGCCGTCATCCAGCAACTGGACCCGATCCACGCCGACGTGACCCAGTCGACCCGCGACCTCAACGCCCTGCGCCGCGCCATGCGCGCAGGCGAGCTGCAGCAGGTCGGCCAGGACCAGGCCCGCGCCACCCTGATCCAGGACGACGGCAGTGCCTATCCGCTGCCGGGCAAGTTGCTGTTTTCCGATATCAGCGTCGATCCAAGCACCAACCAGATCACCCTGCGCAGCGAATTCCCCAACCCCGATCTCGATCTGTTGCCCGGCAGCTACGTGCGTGTGCGCCTCGAGCAGGCCCTGCAGCCCAAGGGCATCAGCGTGCCACAGCGGGCGATCCTGCGTGACAGCGCAGGCGTGCCCAAGGTGCTGGTGGTCGATGCCCAACAGCGCATCGAAGAACGCCAGGTGGTGCTGGGCAATGCCCAGGGCGACCGCTGGATCGTCAGCGAAGGCCTGGCCCCCGGCGAACAGGTGGTGGTCGAAGGGCTGCAGCACGTCAAGGCCGGCGACCAGGTCCGGGTCGATACCGGCAAGGCGGCCACCCCCATCGTCCAGCGCAACGGCCAGTGAGGGCCTGATCCATGCCGCAATTCTTCATCGATCGCCCGATCTTCGCCTGGGTGGTCGCGTTGTTCATCCTGCTCGCCGGCGCCCTGGCCATTCCGCAATTGCCTGTGGCCCAGTACCCCAATGTCGCGCCACCGCAGGTCGAGGTGTACGCCGTCTACCCAGGTGCCTCGGCGCAGACCATGGACGAAAGCGTGGTCAGCGTGATCGAGCAGGAGCTCAATGGTGCAGACAACCTGCTGTACTTCGAATCCCAGAGCAGTCTGGGCAGCGCGACCATCACCGCCACCTTCGAGCCGGGCACCGTCCCTGACCTGGCCCAGGTCGATGTGCAGAACCGCCTCAAGGTAGTCGAGTCGCGCCTGCCGCGGCCCGTCACCCAGCAGGGCCTGCAGGTGGAGAAGGTCTCCACCGGCTTCCTGCTGCTGGGCACCCTCACCTCCGAGGACGGCAGCTATGACGAGATCGCCCTGAGCGACCTGCTGGCGCGCAACGTGATGAACGAGATCCGTCGCCTCAAAGGCGTCGGCAAGGCACAGCTGTATGGTTCGGAGCGGGCCATGCGCATCTGGATCGACCCGGCGAAGCTGGTCGGCTTCAAGCTCACGCCCCAGGACGTCGCCGACGCCATCGCCGCGCAGAACGCCCAGGTTGCGCCAGGCAGCATCGGTGACCTGCCCGCCCGTGCGACCCAGGAAATCACCGCCAACGTGGTGGTCAAGGGCCAACTGAGCACCCCAGAGGAGTTCGCGGCCATCGTGCTGCGGGCCAACCCGGATGGCTCGGTGGTCACCGTGGGCGATGTGGCGCGGGTCGAGATCGGTGCCCAGGAATACCAGTACGGCACGCGCCTGAACGGCAAGCCCACCAGCGCCTTCAGCGTCAAGCTGTCGCCGGGGGCCAACGCCATGGAGACCGCGACCCTGGTTCGCCAGAAGATGGATGAGCTGGCGCGCTACTTCCCGGCCGGGGTGAAGTACGACATCCCCTACGACACCTCGCCATTCGTCAAGGTCTCGATCCAACAGGTCATCAGCACGCTGTTCGAAGCCATGCTGCTGGTGTTTGCAGTGATGTTCGTGTTCCTGCAGAACATCCGCTACACACTGATCCCCACGCTGGTGGTTCCGGTGGCGCTGATGGGCACCTTCGCGGTGATGCTGGCGTTGGGTTTCTCGGTCAACGTGCTGACCCTGTTCGGTATGGTGCTGGCCATCGGCATCCTGGTGGACGACGCCATCGTGGTGGTGGAGAACGTCGAGCGGATCATGGCCGAGGAAGGCCTCTCGCCGAAGGCGGCTACGCGCAAGGCCATGGGCCAGATCAGCGGTGCGATTGTCGGCATCACGCTGGTGCTGGTGGCGGTATTCCTGCCAATGGCCTTCATGAAAGGCTCGGTGGGCGTGATCTATCAGCAGTTCTCGTTATCGATGGCAGTGTCGATCCTGTTCTCGGCGTTCCTTGCCCTGAGCCTCACCCCGGCACTGTGCGCCACCCTGCTCAAGCCAGTGGCCAAGGGCGAGCATCACGCACGCAAGGGCTTCTTCGGCTGGTTCAACCGCCGCTTCGAGGGCATGAGCAATGGCTACCAGCGCTGGGTCGCCCACGCCCTGGCACGCAGTGGGCGCTACCTGGTGCTCTACGGGCTGCTGGTGGCGGTGCTGGCCTATGGCTTCAGCCAGTTGCCGAGTGCCTTCCTGCCGACCGAGGACCAGGGCTACACCATCACCGACATCCAGCTCCCGCCGGGCGCCAGCCGCATGCGCACCGAGCAGGTGGCGGCGCAGATCGAGGCGCACAACGCCGCAGAGCCCGGCGTGGGCAACACCACGCTGATTCTCGGCTTCAGCTTCTCAGGCAGTGGGCAGAACGCCGCGCTGGCGTTCACCACGCTGAAGGACTGGTCCGAGCGCGGCGCCGACGACAGTGCGCAATCGATCGCCGACCGCGCCACGATGGCCTTCTCCGAGCTCAAGGATGCCGTGGCCTATGCCGTGCTGCCGCCACCAGTCGACGGATTGGGCGAGTCCACAGGTTTCGAGTTCCGTCTGCAGGATCGCGGCGGCCTGGGTCATGCCGGGTTGATGGCAGCCCGTGACGAACTGCTGGCCAACGCACGCACGAGCAAGGTGCTGGCCAACGTGCGCGAGGCATCGTTGGCCGAAAGCCCGCAGGTACAACTGGAAATCGACCGACGCCAGGCCAACGCCCTGGGGGTCTCCTTTGCCGACATCGGCGCCGTGCTCAACACCGCGGTAGGCTCGAACTACGTCAACGACTTCCCCAACCTGGGGCGCATGCAGCGCGTCGTGGTGCAGGCCGAGGGCGATCAGCGCAGCCAGGTCGAGGACCTGTTGAAGATCCACGTGCGCAACAGCAGCGGCAAGATGGTGCCACTGGGGGCGTTCGTCCAGGCCCGCTGGCTCAGCGGCCCGGTGCAACTGACCCGCTATAACGGCTACCCGGCAGTGTCGATTTCCGGGGAACCGGCAAGCGGCTACAGCTCCGGCGAGGCGATGGCGGAAATCCAGCGCCTGGTCGACCGACTGCCAGCCGGCAGCGCACTGGAGTGGACCGGCCTGTCGTTGCAGGAACGTCTCTCGGGTAGCCAGGCGCCCTTGCTGCTGGCCCTGTCGCTGCTGGTGGTGTTCCTGTGCCTGGCAGCGCTCTACGAGAGTTGGTCGATCCCTACTGCGGTGTTGCTGGTGGTGCCGCTGGGTGTGCTTGGTGCCGTGCTCGCGGTAACCCTGCGCGGCATGCCCAACGACGTGTTCTTCAAGGTCGGCCTGATCACCTTGATTGGCTTGTCGGCAAAGAACGCGATCCTGATCATCGAATTCGCCAAGAGCCTGGTGGATCAGGGCGTCGATGCGGCGGATGCGGCGATGCAGGCCGCACGCCTGCGCCTGCGCCCGATCGTCATGACATCGTTGGCGTTCATCCTCGGCGTCGTGCCGCTGGCCATTGCCCGCGGCGCAAGCTCAGCCAGCCAGCAGGCCATCGGCACCGGGGTGATCGGCGGGATGCTCAGCGCGACGCTGGCGGTGGTGTTCGTACCGGTGTTCTTCGTGGTGGTGATGCGGTTGGCCTGCCGCAGGCGCAAGCAAGCCTCCCGTGACAGTGTCGAAGCTGTCGACTGATCTCAGGAGCTGCCTCTAGTAGGTAGCTCTACAGCCGCTCGAACAGTTAAACTGTTTGAATTTTCGCGCTTCCCCACCTATTTAGACGATGAGGCTGGAAGTCCCTGAACTCAGTGGAGTCCCCCTGTGAAGCTCTCCTACCTAACGCTGCGCGACTACCGCTGCTTCGAATCCCTCACGATCGACTTCCACCCTCAGGTCACCGTGCTGGTCGCCCCCAATGGCGCGGGCAAGACTTCGGTACTCGATGCTATCGCGGTAGCCTACGGCCCATTCGTTGGCGCATTCGATGAAGCGGTGGGAGCGCACTTCGAGCCGAGTGACATTCGTCGCTCGAGAACGCGTAAAACGGCCTCCAATGAAATGGAGTTCGCCGCTCGCGGCGTCAGAATGGAAGCGCATGGGAATATCCCTGAAAGCATCGCAGACCAGTTGGACCCTGGCTCGGAAAGCGTTTGGCGTAGGAAACTGACCAGTCCGATCAAGGCCAAGACCACGATCAAGGACGCGAGGGAATTGATCGATTACGGCAAACGCCTTCAAGAAGCAGTCCGAACACCAGGCAACGATATTCTGCTGCCACTGATCGCCTACTATGGGACCGGTCGCCTATGGCAGCAGAAGAACAAAAAACCCGTCCCCAAGCCCATTCAGCGCACGTCACGCACTGTGGGCTATACCGATTGCCTGGACCCCGCCTCCAGCTACAAGTCCTTCGTGGACTGGTTCCGCTATTGGAGCGTGAGCGCCAAGGAACATATGTATGAAGCGCTGGCTAGCGGCAAGAAACCCGATAACTCCGAGTTCGCTCATTACATTGCGTCAGTCGCCAGCGCAGTCGATACCTGCCTCGCCCCCGCTGGCTGGTCCGGAATTCAGTACTCGCTGGCGATGCAGGCACTTGTTTGCGATCACCCTGAATTCGGTCAGCTTCCTGTGGAAATGCTCAGCGACGGTATCCGTAACATGATTGGCATGGTTGCGGACATCGCCTTCCGTGCAACCAAACTCAACGGTCAACTGGGCGCGCTGGCAGCTCAACAAACCCCTGGCATCGTACTGATCGACGAGGTGGACATGCACCTTCACCCCGAATGGCAGCAGGCAGTCATCCCTTCGTTAAAGAAGGCCTTCCCAGCGCTCCAATTCATCGTCACCACCCACAGCCCGCAGGTCCTGAGCACGGTCGATCGTGAGTCGGTGCGCATCCTGCGCACCGATCAGGATCCCGAGTCGGGCGATATGCGCACCCATGTCAGCACACCTCAATGGCAGACCCTCGGGGTAGCCAGTACCGATCTGCTCGCCCGCATTATGGATGTCAATCCAGTCCCTGATGTCCCAGAGGCCGGGTGGGTGAATCAGTACCAGGCTCTGATACAGCAGAATCTTCATGAACAAGCAGAAGGGCGACGGCTGAGAAACCAGCTTGAACATCACTTCGGCTTGGACCATCCCCTGATACGCGAATGCGACCGCATCATTCGCCTGCAACGTATCAAGCAAAAGCTGCCCCGCGGCCAAAATACTGGGGATCTTTGAGATGCGGTACCTAGTTCGTGACCCGCTCGCACCGCTTGGATTGCACCGCTATCGACATGGTCGAGATACATGGTCAGCGGATTCACCCAACGCTAGAGAGCGCGAGAATATCTGGGTAAAACTCGATGCAATGCAGGGCACGCGTTGCGCTTACTGCGAAGCCTCTATCGCGTCCTTGGATCGACACATCGAGCATTTCCAGCAACGTAACCGCCACCCCCAAGGTACCTTTGACTGGCACAACCTCTTCGGCTCTTGCAACCGGCGCACCAGTTGCGGGAAGCACAAGGACAACTGCGGTCACTACACGCCCAACGACCTGATCAAACCGGACAACGAAAATCCGGAAAACCTGCTGGTATTCACGCCCAATGGTGCGGTGATGCCGCGCGCCAACCTCGATGCGGTACAGCAGCGCCGGGCAGAAGAAACCATCCGCATTTTGAATCTCAATGGTGCATTGAGCCAAATACGCAGGGCCGAGGTGTTTGGCTATCTTCAAATAGCGGAGGAGATTGCGCAGTTGGCCCAAGACTTCTCCGAAGACGAATGGTTGCCAATTTTGCAGGAAGAACTGCAACGTACGGCTAACCTCCCATTCTCCACGGCCATCAAGCATGTGCTGACACCCCAGCACGAGTGATGCGATGCCTACCTCAACTCCCCCCTGCTCAATCCTCATCCTCGCCGGTGGCCGTGGCCAGCGCATGGGCGGTCGCGACAAGGGCCTGGTGCCATGGCGCGGCGAACCGCTGATCGCGCACATCCATCGGGTGGTGCGGGGGCTGAGCGACGACCTGGTGATTTCCTGCAACCGCAATCAAGCGGCGTATGCGGCATACGCCGACCAGTGTGTGGGCGATGCCGAGGTGGATTATCCCGGGCCACTGGCCGGCGTCATTGCCGGGCTGAAGGTGGCCAGCCATGAGTGGGTGGTGGTGTTGGCCTGCGACGCACCGTTGATCGACCGGGCCTTGATCGATGCATTGCGCGGGTTGGCTGCCCGCCATGACAGCGCTGCAATGGTGCGCCAGGGGGGGTATTGGCAACCGATGTTCTGTGTACTGCCCCGGCAAGTGTTGCCCGTGCTGGAGCGGGCGTGGCAGCAAGGTGAGCGGAGTTTGCAGAAAGCGCTGTTGCTGAAGCCGATTCAGGGGTTGGAGTGTGCCATCGACGATGGGCGATTGAGCAATTTCAACAGCCCGGAATGGTTGCAGTGACGGCACAGGCCACATCGCGGGGCAAGCCCGCTGCCACAGGCACAGCGTGAGCACTTGTCCCGCGATAGGACCATCGGCCGCCACCAGTCAACCGGCTGATACCCCACCCAGTTCCTCGACACTGATCTCGCGCATCCGAAACTTCTGCACCTTGCCCGTCACCGTCATCGGAAACTCATCGACGAAGCGAAAATGCCGAGGCACCTTGAAGTGCGCGATGCGCGACTTCGCCCATTCGCGCAACTCCTCGGCACTGGCGCTGTGCCCTGGATGCAGTCGCACCCAGGCGACGAGCTCCTCGCCGTACTTGCTGCACGGAATGCCGATCACCTGCACATCGGCCACCGCCGGGTGGGTGAAGAAGAACTCCTCCAGCTCACGTGGATAGATGTTCTCGCCACCGCGAATGATCATGTCCTTGCTGCGCCCGACGATACGCACGTAACCCTGCTCATCCATGACCGCCAGGTCGCCGGTACGCATCCAGCCTTCGGCGTCGATGCTCTCGGCCGTGGCCGTCGGGTTGTTCCAGTAGCCGAGCATGACGCTGTAGCCCCGGGTGCACAGCTCACCGATCTCGCCGCGCGGCAGGGTATTGCCATCGGCGTCGATGACCTTGCTCTCCAGGCGGGGTTGGGTGCGGCCCACGCTGGTCACACGGACCTCAAGGTCGTCCTGCGGGCCGGTCTGCAACGACACCGGGCTGGTCTCGGTCATGCCATAGGCGATCTGTATCTCGGCCATGTGCATTTCGTCGATCACCCTTCGCATCACCTCGATCGGGCAGGTGGCACCGGCCATGATCCCGGTGCGCAGGCTGGAAAGGTCGAATTCGTTGCGGCGCGGGTGGTCCAGCTCGGCAATGAACATGGTCGGCACGCCATACAGCGCGGTGGCGCGCTCCTCGGCCACGGCTTGCAGGGTGAGCAAGGGATCGAAGGCATCGTTGGGGTAGATCAGCGTGCTGCCGTGGGTCATGCAGCCGAGGTTGGCCATGACCATGCCGAAGCAATGGTAGAGCGGCACCGGCACCACCAGGCGGTCATGCTCGGTCAGGCGCAGGCTCTCGCCGACCATGTAGCCGTTGTTGAGGATATTGTGGTGGCTGAGCGTCGCGCCCTTGGGGAAGCCGGTGGTGCCGGAGGTGTACTGGATATTGATCGCCTCGCTCGGGCGCAGGCTCGCCTGGCGGCGGCCAAGGGCCTCGGCACTGACTTCAGCGGCGCGAGCCTGCAGGTCACACCAGGCAAGAAAGCCTGGCGCAGGCTTTACCGCCAGGCTGATCACCCCGCGCAGCTCAGGCAGGCGCTCGCAGTGCACTGCCCCGGGCTTGCTGGCAGGCAAGCCGGGCACCAGGTCACGGAGCATGGCGTGATAGTCGCTGGTCTTGAACGCATCGGCGCAGATCACCCAGCGGCAGCCGGACTGGCTCAGGGCATAGTCGAGCTCACTGCTGCGATAGGCCGGGTTGATATTGACCAGGATCGCACCGATCTTGGCACTGGCGAACTGGGTGATGCACCACTCGGCGCAGTTGGGGGCCCAGATGCCCAGGCGATCGCCCGCTTGCACGCCGAGCGCCATCAGCGCGCGGGCGTGCTGGTCGACGGCATCGGCCAACTGGCGCCAGGTGTAGCGCCGTTGCTGGTGACGCACCACAAGAGCCTCGCGGTCGGGGAAGCGGGCGACGGTGGCATCGAAGGCGTCGCCGATGCAGTGGTCGAGCAAGGGCTTGCTGCAGTCGCCCTGGGAGTAGCTTGGCTGGGGCATGGCGTTCTCTTGTTGTTCTTGTGTTGTCTGGACTGGCCTCTTCGCGGGCAAGCCCGCTCCTACTGAGGTCGCGTGGAGCCTTGTGGGAGCGGGCCTGCCCGCGAAAAAGCCACCACCGAACTATCGGACAAACACCTGCGGCGTGGTGGTGGACATGTCACCCCCTGGCAGCTTGATGTTCTTCACCTTCTCCAGCGTATTCGGATCGAACACCGCCAGGTCGTTGAAGGTCCCGCCCAGGTAGAGCTTGTCGCCAGCCTTGTCGAAGGTCACGCAGTAGTAGGTATGGTCCAGGTTCGCCGCCTTGACCAGCTTGCGCTGCTTGATGTCGTAGCGGGCCAGGCGGTTGAGCACACCGTAGATCTGGTTCGGATCCTTGGGCGAGCGCAGCCCGGTGAAGTACAGCTCGGTCAGGTCGGCAAACTCCTGGGTGTGGGTCTTGCCGGTCTTGAGGTCCACGCTCAGGTAGCCGTACAGCAGCTCGGCGGTTGCCGGGTCCTGTTTCTCATCCTTGAACTTGGCGATGGTGTACAGCATCGAGAACTCGTGGCGCGGGCTCTGGTGCGGCCAGAAGTACAGCACGTCCGGCGCGCTGTAGCCCTTGCGATTCCAGTTGCGCAGGGGCAGCGCCACTTCGTACTTGCCGGTCTTGACGTCCATCTTGTAGATATCCGGCCCGGCGACGAACAGGCTGCCATCGTCGGCGGCACGCATCAGGTAGACCTGGCGCGGCATGGGGAAGGTGCGCACCGGCTTGGCCCCTACCCCGTCAGCCGTGCTGAACACCTCAAGGCGTGGTGTTTTGACCACGTAGTGGTCGTTCAATCGCTGGGTTGGATTGACCGTGGCATAGACCTCCTTGCCGTCGGGGCTGATGGCGAAGGAATACATCGACTTGCCCACCTCGCCCGGCACGCTCGACAGGTTGGCGTGGAAGGTGGTCGTGCAGGTGTCCAGATCGATGCCATAGATATCGGCATAGTGATTGTTGAGGATGTAGGCCGTGCGGTTGTCCGGCGCCATCATCGCCGTGCCCGGGCCGAAGGCGTCCGGCAGGCGACAGCTCTTGAACAACGTGTCGCTGGCCACATCCACCACGTGCAGGTTGTTCGGGTAGTTGGTGGCGATCAGGTACTCATGGCCAGGCTTGAGTGCCGGCCCGGCGGCGCCGTCGGTGGCGTGCACGGCCAGTGTCGCGGCGCAGGTGGCGACGCTCAGCGCCAGTTGCGCGCAGAATCCAGGTTTCATGCGGTTTCCCCTTGTCGTTCTTGTCGGGCCGGTCACTTGTCTTTCGGGAATACGGTGCCGAGGTTGCGCCAATCGTCCTGCGAGTTGCTTGCCTGGGCGTTCCAGTCCTGGTAGGTGCTCATCATGTCGGGCACCTGGGCCGGCCACCAGCAAGGGTCGGAGCAGCCGTACAGGTCAGCCTCCATGGGCTGGCACAGCGAGCTGACGCCACCAAAGGCGTCCACTTCCCAGCCTGGGTCGGTGGTGGCGGTACAACCGGCCACCGCGCTCATGGCCATGACTTCTTCGACGCGGTCTTCGGCGGCAGCCTGTTCAAGAATGCGCGCCTTGTTGTTCAGGGGCTTCAAGTGCTTCATGTCAGTGCGCCTTGCGAGGAGTGATGTAGCGATCGATGAAGGCCGGGTTGGCGGCCATGATGCGGCTGTAGACCTCGATGCCGAAGTCGACCCAGTCGCGCATCAGTTCGCAGTAGTGGTAGGTCGGGTGCTGCGGGTCGCCGTAGCGCGCGTAGCTCTCGTGATAGCAGCCACCGGAGCACAGGTTGCGGATGCGACAACTGTCGCAACCGGTGCCGCTGCGGTCCAGGCGCTGGGACAGGAAATCGTTGAGTTCGACCTGCTTGACCGCCGTGTGCACGTTGCCGAAGGTCGGCAGGCTGGAGCCGGTGAAACGGTGGCACAGGTTCAACTCGCCCTCGTGATCGACCGCCAGCATCTTCAGGCCCGCACCGCATGGCAGCGCCTTCTTGTGCCCCTCGTGGATGTCGGTGATCAGTTGGTGCAGGTTGGAGAAACCGATGTTGCGGTGCTGCAACGCCGCCTCCAGGTACTGGCGACCCAGCGCCTTCATGTTGGCGAACACCTGCACCAGTTCTTCGCCGGTCAGGTTGAAGTCGGCCATGTCGCCCGATGTCACCGGGGCGAAGCCCACTTCGGCAAAGCCCAGCTCGTTGAACAAGTGGTTCCAGATGGTCTGGACATCGGTGATGCCGCGGGTAAGAGTCACCCTGGCGCCGACCGGGCGGCTGTCATAGCGCGACAGCAGCATGTCGGCCTTGCGCCGCACCACATCGTAGGTGCCCTGCCCGCCCACGGTGATGCGGTTGCGGTCGTGCACGGTCTTGGGCCCGTCGATGCTCACCGACAGCCCGAAGCGATGGGCATTGAGCCAGTCGACGATCTCTTCGGTGAGCAGCGTGGCATTGGTGGTCATGATGAACTCCACCTGCTTGCCGGCTTCCGCGAAACGCCGCTCGCAGTAGGCGACCATGTGCTCGATCAAGGGCCGGTTGGACAGCGGCTCGCCGCCGAAGAACACCACGCTGTAGCGGGTCTCGTCGGGTGACTCCTTGAGCAGCATCTCCACCGAAGCCTCGGCGGTGGCGGTGCTCATCTTGCGCCCTGCCGAAGGTTTGTCGAGGTCTTCCTTGTAGCAATAGGTGCAACTCAGGTTGCAGCCGGTATTGACGTTGAGCACCACCGTATTGAGCGCGGTGCGCTCGACCTGCTTGAGGGCGATTTCAGGGGTCAGCGGCGAACCGTCGCTGACCAGCTCCAGTGCGATCAACTCGCGCAGGGTGTCCTGGATATCGTCGCCCGCAAACTGCTGGCCAAGGCGCTGCATCAGCTCTTCGGCCGAGCAGCCTTGCTGGCGCAGGGTGTCGATGATGCCGCCGGTCACCGCGTCGGCGGTGAACAGCGAACTGCTGGGGATATGGAACAGCATGCGGTCGGCATCGACCTGCACTTCATGCAGGTTGCGTTCGACCAGATTCAGTAGTGCGCCCATGGTGATCTCCCGATAATCGATCCGTTGGAAAAACCGTGCCTGCTGCCCTTATGGCAGCGGCGGGTTGTTCCAGCGCTGGACGGTGACGATCATGTGGCCTTCACCCGTCTGCCCGCCGTCAGCCAGCGTGGCGATGACTTTCAGGTTGCCGGCGTTGTTGGTCATCATCTTGCGCGCCGGGTTCGGGCCGGCACCGCCGGGTACGAACACACCGTCGGCCTGCATCTGCCCGGCGAACTTCACGTCTTCGTCCTCGACGGCACGTTCGTTGAACGGCTCGACCTTCCAGGTGGCCGGCAGATAACCGATGCGCAACGGTTGGCCATTGGCGTCCTTGCCCCAGGCCTCGGCCTCGAAGCGCCCCTGGACCTTGGGTACCGAAGCGCCGTTCTCGCCGATGCGTGCAATGGAGAACGCCGGCACCACCTTGACCTCATCGACCTTGTCGTAGACCGCAAGATTCAAGCCCTTGAGCGTGCCCACCGTCACCTGGCGCTCGCCAGGTGCTGCATCGGCTGCGGCGTGGGCCTTGACCCGAACCAGGGTGGGGGTCTGCTCCAGAATCTCGGTCACCTGCACACCGGCACCCAGCTCAGGCTTGCCGGACAGGCCGCTGCCCACCAAGGTGATCTCGCGCTCGTCCCCGGCCTTGATGAAGGCCGGTTGTACCGCCAGCAGGCGCGCCTTGCCCTCCTTCGCTGCGGTGAAATCGAGGCCGCGCTCGTCGTGCTCGGCTTCGAACATGCGCCCTTTCATCTCGCCATCGAGGGCCGAGAAGACCTGGCGCATCGTGCTGTCGCCGACCTTCACGTTACCGCGCCACTCATAGCCGTTGTAGAGGATCGCCGAGCCGCTGCCGTTGAACGGCGTGCCGTCAGCGTACTGCCCCTTGACCTCGACCTTGAAGCTGTCGCCCTGGTCGGCACTGACCGTCATCACGCCCCGGACATCGCCTTTGGCGAGCATATGACCACTGAACGCCCACTGCCCCGGCAATGCGTCGGCCTTGGGCTTGGCCTTTTGCCACGCGCTCCAGGCGGGGCTTTCCAGCGGGAAGCGCTTGGCCAGGTCCGGCACCACTTGCTTGAGGGCGATTTCCAGCCAGTCGCGGTCGCGTGCCTGGGCCTGGTATTCGAGAGACGGCCACTGGCCGAGGTGGAAGTTGACCAGGTGTTCCCATTCCTGCGCTGGGCGCCGCTGCAATGCGACGCGAGCACCGGAGTGGCAGCGGCCGCAGGTTTCGGCCAATTGCGTATCGAAGTGTTCGACGGTATTGAGCCGGCGTTCCATGGCGTAGCGCACGCCATCAGTCTCGCTCGGCGCCAGGCCCTGCTTGTCGGCCAGGTACTTGACCAGGGTGCGGCGCTCGTCGTCGCTGATCTGCAGGCCATGCATCACCTGCATGCGGGCGATGCTCATCAGCCAGCCTTCGGGGGTCTTGCGCTGGTGGCTGATGCGGCTGTAGGCATCGTTGCCCTCTGGGATGTGGCACCCCATGCACTTGTTCTGCAAAATCGCCGGGCCCGGTTCGGCCGCCATGGCCTGGGCGCTCAGCAGGGCGGCGGCGACCAGCGCCAATGTGCCCGCCTGCTGCCGGAGTCGAGTCGTCTTCAAGATCAGACCTCCACGGTGTTGTTCTTATCGTTATCGCACGCTTGGATACCGCCGGTGCATGTGACAGTGGCAATACAGGAAGTGTGCCAGGTGTTTGAAAGTGGCGGTTTTTCAGTGACTTGAGCTGCTTTGAGCGCTTTATCCCAGTGAGTTGCGGCGGGTCGGAACGTCCCAATTCGCGACAGGTTGTTTCAGGTTGAGACAGCGGTATCGGTAGTGACCTTTTCGCGGGCAAGCCCGCTCCTA
>NZ_JABWRO010000106.1:0-21063 GCF_014268985.1 Pseudomonas sp. RW10S2
CCCGGGGGGGGGGGGGGGTCGTTCGACTCCCTTCTTTTCGGGGCATTTCATGCAAAATCATATCGGCGCACGGAAAGGGTTATCCCTGAGCGATCCACGTGTGCGCGCGTGGCTGTTCCAGATCATCACGGTCGTGGTCGTGATCGGCCTGGGCTGGTACCTCATCCACAACACCCAGACCAACATGCAGCACCGAGGTATCACCTCGGGCTTCGACTTTCTCGAGCGCAGTGCCGGTTTCGGCATCGCCCAGCACCTGATCGGCTACACCGAAGCCGACACCTATGCACGGGTGTTGCTGGTCGGCCTGCTCAATACCCTGCTGGCAAGCGTCATCGGCATCATCATCGCCACCGTGCTTGGCTTCGTCGTCGGCGTTGCCCGGTTATCCTCGAACTGGGTGATCAGCAAGCTGGCGGCGGTGTATGTCGAGACCTTCCGTAACATTCCACCGCTGCTGCAGATCCTGTTCTGGTACTTCGCGGTATTCACCGCGCTGCCGGGGCCACGGGGCAGCATCAATATCGATGACCTGTTCTTCATCAGCAGCCGTGGCGTGAACATGCCGGGCGCTTCCATCGGCGAAGCTTTCTGGCCGTTCGTCGTGGCGCTGCTGCTGGCGGTCGTGGCAATCGCCCTGATGGTGCGCTACGCCAACAAACGCTTCGATGAAACCGGCCAGCCGTTCCACAAGTTCTGGGTGGGGCTGGCGCTGCTCTTTGGCATTCCCGGCGTCTGCGTGTTGCTGTTCGGCAGCCCACTGCAGTGGGAAGTGCCGCAGCTCAAAGGTTTCAACTTCGTCGGCGGTTGGGTGCTGATTCCCGAATTCCTCGCGCTGACCCTGGCGCTGTCGATCTACACCGCCGCCTTCATTGCCGAAATCGTGCGCGCCGGTATCCGCTCGGTCAGCCATGGCCAGACCGAAGCCGCCCGTTCGCTGGGCCTGCGCGAGGGTCCGACCTTGCGCAAGGTGATCATTCCGCAGGCGATGCGGGTGATCATCCCGCCGCTGACCAGCCAATACCTGAACCTGACGAAGAACTCGTCGCTCGCGGCGGTCATCGGCTATCCGGAACTGGTGTCGCTGTTTGCCGGTACGGTGCTGAACCAGACCGGCCAGTCGGTCGAGGTCATGGCGATCACCATGGGTGTGTATCTGACGATCAGCATCAGCATCTCGTTGCTGATGAACTGGTACAACAAGCGCATTGCGCTGATCGAGCGGTGAGGACAGGCGCATGACTTCCCATGTTTTCAAACCCGATATGCCGCCACCGGTGAAGACCGTCGGCGTGCTGGCGTGGATGCGCGCCAACCTGTTTTCCAGCTGGATCAATACGCTGCTGACCCTGTTCGCGGTCTACCTGGTCTGGCTGATCGTGCCAGCACTGTTGCAGTGGGCGTTCCTGGACGCCAACTGGACGGGCACGACCCGCGCCGACTGCACCAAGGACGGCGCTTGCTGGGTGTTCATCCAGCAACGCATCGGACAGTTCATGTACGGCTATTACCCGAGCGAGTTGCGCTGGCGGGTCGACCTGACCGTGTGGCTGGGCGTGATCGCCGCGGCACCGCTGTTCATCCGCCGCTTCCCGCGCAAGGTGCCCTACGGTATTGGTTATCTGGTGCTGTATCCGATCCTCGCCTACCTGCTGTTGCACGGCGGCAGCTTCGGCCTGACGCTGGTGCCGACCTCGCAATGGGGCGGGCTGATGCTGACCCTGGTGATTGCCACCGTGGGCATCGCAGCGGCCTTGCCGTTGGGCATTCTGCTGGCCCTCGGTCGGCGTTCGAGTATGCCGGTGGTCAAGGCGGTCTCGGTGACCTTCATCGAGTTCTGGCGCGGCATTCCACTGATTACCGTGCTGTTCATGTCGTCGGTGATGCTGCCGCTGTTCATGCCCGAGGGCACGAGCTTCGACAAGCTGCTGCGGGCGATGATCTTCGTGATCCTGTTCGAGTCGGCCTACATCGCCGAGGTGGTTCGCGGCGGCCTGCAGGCGATTCCCAAGGGGCAGTACGAGGCGGCCGCGGCGATGGGGCTGGGCTATTGGCGTGCCATGGGCCTGGTGATCTTGCCGCAAGCCCTGAAGCTGGTGATCCCCGGCATCGTCAACACCTTCATCGCGCTGTTCAAGGACACGAGCCTGGTGATCATCATCGGCCTGTTCGATCTGCTCAACAGCACCCGGCAAGCTACGGCAGACCCTGCATGGCTTGGCATGGCGACCGAGGGCTACGTATTCGCGGCCCTGGTCTACTGGATTTTCTGTTTCGGTATGTCCCGCTACTCCATGCACCTGGAGCGCAAGCTGGACACTGGCCACAAGCGTTAGGAGTTTCGAAATGAGTGAAGCGATCAAGCAGCCCGCCGGCCCCGAAGGCATCATCCAGATGCAGGGCGTGAACAAGTGGTATGGCCAGTTCCATGTGCTCAAGGATATCAACCTGAACGTACGCCAGGGCGAGCGCATCGTCCTGTGCGGGCCGTCCGGCTCGGGCAAGTCCACCACCATCCGTTGCCTGAACCGGCTGGAAGAGCACCAGCAGGGGCGCATCGTCGTCGATGGCGTCGAGTTGACCAACGACCTCAAGCAGATCGAGGCGATCCGCCGTGAAGTCGGCATGGTGTTCCAGCACTTCAACCTGTTCCCGCACCTGACCATCCTCGAGAACTGCACCCTGGCACCGATGTGGGTACGCAAGATGCCCAAGCGCAAGGCCGAGGAAATCGCCATGCATTACCTGGAGCGTGTGCGTATTCCAGAGCAGGCGCACAAGTACCCGGGGCAGTTGTCCGGTGGCCAGCAGCAACGTGTGGCCATTGCCCGCGCGCTGTGCATGAAGCCCAAGATCATGCTGTTCGACGAGCCGACTTCGGCACTCGATCCGGAGATGGTCAAGGAAGTGCTCGACACCATGGTCGGCCTGGCAGAAGACGGCATGACCATGCTCTGCGTGACCCACGAGATGGGCTTTGCCCGCACCGTGGCGAACCGGGTGATCTTCATGGACAAGGGGGAGATCGTCGAGCAGGCCTCGCCGGATGACTTCTTCGACCGGCCGCGCAGTGACCGGACCAAGTTGTTCCTGAGCCAGATCCTGCACTGATATGACTGGGGCCGCAAAGCGGCCCCATGTTGCTGTTACTTTTCTTCTTTGGTCGCCACCGGCGCTGGTGGCGGCCGCAGGCCCACCTCGGCAATCAGCTTCAGTTGCTTGCCATTGCGCATCACTTCGATGCTGATCTTCTCGCTCGGTTTGATCCGCGCCACCTGGTTCATCGACTTGCGACCATCGCCGGCCGGCTCGCCATTGATGCTCATGATTACGTCACCCAGTTGCAGCCCCGCACGCTGGGCCGGGCCGTCGCGGAAAATGCCGGCGACCACGATACCCGGACGCCCCTGCATGCCGAACGACTCGGCCAATTCCTCGCTCAATGGCTGCACCTCGATGCCCAGCCAGCCTCGAATCACCTGGCCATGTTCGACGATCGACTTCATCACCTCCAGCGCCAACTTGGCGGGAATGGCGAAACCGATGCCCTGCGAACCACCGGATTTGGAGAAGATCGCGGTGTTGATGCCGATCAGATTGCCGTTGGCGTCGACCAGCGCACCGCCGGAGTTGCCCGGGTTGATGGCCGCGTCGGTCTGGATGAAGTCTTCGTAGTTGTTCAGCCCCAGCTGGTTGCGGCCGGTGGCGCTGATGATGCCCATGGTCACGGTCTGGCCGACACCGAAGGGGTTGCCGATGGCCAGGCAGACATCGCCGATGTGGATGTTGTCGGAGCGGCCGATGGTGATGGCGGGCAGGTTCTTCAGGTCGATCTTCAGCACCGCGAGGTCGGTTTCCGGGTCGCTGCCGATGACCCGGGCCAGGGTCTCGCGGCCATCCTTGAGCGCTACCACGATCTGGTCGGCACCACTGGTCACGTGGTTGTTGGTCAGCAGGTAGCCTTCGGGGCTCATGATCACCGCCGAGCCCAGGCTCGATTCCCAGCGTCGCTGCTTGGGCAGGTTGTCGCCGAAGAAACGGCGGAACTGCGGGTCTTCGAACAGCGGATGGGCGCTCTTGTTGACCACTTTGGTGGTGTACAGGTTGGCGACGGCGGGCGCCGCCAGGGTGACGGCGTCGGCATAGCTGACCGGGCCCTGCATGATCCGCGAAGTCTGCGGTGCCTGTTGCAGGTTGACGTCCTGGCTGGGCAGGCCGACCCATTCCGGGAAACGCTGGATGATCAGTGCGGCGATCAGTACGCCGGTGAGCAGGGGCCAGCCAAAGTAACGCAAAGCCTTGAGCATCGAATGAATCCTGGAAATAGGGCGAGGGCCGTGGCGCAAACGCGCGCGATCATACACCTCGGTGATCGGCGATGGTATGGATTGCGGTGCAGCTTTCGCGGACAAGTCGGGGCGCCGGTTTCCCCGAACCCGGCGACGGCCCATAATGGCGCTCAGTATACGAGGCCTGGCGCCCGTTGAAGCACCGAATTACAAGGAGATTTTTCCATGGCCGTCGCCCTGAGCACCCTGGTCGAGGAAGCCGAGCGCTACCTGTCCAGTGCCAAGATCCAGGATTATTGCCCCAACGGCCTGCAGGTCGAGGGGCGTCCGCAGGTCAGCCGTATCGTCACGGGCGTCACGGCCAGCCAGGCCTTGCTCGACGCTGCAGTCGAAGCCGAGGCCGACCTGGTGCTGGTCCACCACGGCTACTTCTGGAAGGGCGAGAGCCCATGCATCACCGGGATCAAGCAGCGGCGCATCAAGACCCTGCTCAAGCATGACATCAGCCTCCTGGCGTTCCACCTGCCGCTGGACGTGCACCCTGAGGTGGGCAACAACGTGCAGCTGGCGCGCCAGCTCGACATCACCGTCGAAGGCCCGCTCGATCCCGAAAACCCTCGAGTGGTCGGCCTGATCGGCTCCCTCGCCGAGCCCATGTCGGCCGGCGATTTCGCCCGCCGCGTGCGCGAAGTCATGGGCCGCGAGCCGCTCGTAGTCGAGGGCGAGGGGATGATTCGCCGGGTGGGGTGGTGCACCGGTGGCGGCCAGGGCTATATCGACAACGCCATCGCCGCGGGTGTCGACCTGTTCATCAGCGGAGAGGCCTCCGAGCAGACCTACCACAGTGCGCGCGAGAACGGCATCAGCTTCATCGCTGCGGGGCACCATGCCACCGAACGCTACGGGGTGCAGGCGCTGGGCGACTACCTGGCCAAGCGCTTTGCCCTGGAGCACCTGTTCATCGATTGCCCGAATCCAATCTAGTCGGGCGGGGCCCTGTAGCAGGCTCAGCCCGCGACAGGGTCCTCAAACCCCCAGTCATATCATTAGACCGTTTCGATCTAGCAGCCCTCCTAAATAGAATCAGGCGCTGTGATAAAGTGGCCCGCTCGAACACGGCCCGCTGGCCGTCCATAAGATCGTTTTTCGTGAGTAGCCATGGTCGACAAACTGACGCACTTGAAACAGCTGGAGGCGGAGAGCATCCACATCATCCGCGAGGTGGCCGCCGAGTTCGACAACCCGGTGATGCTGTACTCGATCGGCAAGGACTCCGCCGTGATGCTGCACCTGGCGCGCAAGGCCTTCTTCCCGGGCAAGCTGCCGTTCCCGGTGATGCACGTCGACACCCAGTGGAAATTCCAGGAGATGTACCGCTTCCGCGACAAGATGGTCGAGGAAATGGGGCTGGAGCTGATCACCCACGTCAACCCCGAGGGTGTGGCGCAAGGGATCAACCCCTTCACCCACGGTAGCTCCAAGCACACCGACATCATGAAGACCCAGGGCCTGAAGCAGGCGCTCGACAAGCATGGTTTCGACGCCGCGTTCGGTGGCGCGCGCCGCGATGAAGAGAAGTCGCGGGCCAAGGAGCGCGTCTACTCGTTCCGCGACAGCAAGCACCGCTGGGACCCGAAGAACCAGCGTCCGGAGCTGTGGAACGTCTACAACGGCAAGGTCAACAAGGGCGAGTCGATCCGCGTCTTCCCGCTGTCGAACTGGACCGAGCTGGACATCTGGCAGTACATCTACCTCGAAGGCATCCCGATCGTGCCGCTGTACTTCGCTGCCGAGCGTGAAGTCATCGAGAAGAACGGCACCCTGATCATGATCGACGACGATCGCATCCTCGAGCACCTCAGCGCCGAGGAAAAGGCACGTATCGTCAAGAAGAAGGTGCGTTTCCGTACCCTGGGCTGCTACCCGTTGACGGGCGCTGTCGAGTCCGAAGCCGAAACGCTGACCGACATCATTCAGGAAATGCTTCTGACGCGTACTTCCGAGCGTCAGGGCCGAGTCATCGACCACGATGGCGCCGGCTCCATGGAAGACAAGAAACGTCAGGGCTACTTCTAACTTCAGGGTTACTCCATGTCGCACCAATCCGATTTGAT
The DNA here is from genome assembly GCF_014268985.1 of Pseudomonas sp. RW10S2. Lineage (NCBI taxonomy): Bacteria > Pseudomonadati > Pseudomonadota > Gammaproteobacteria > Pseudomonadales > Pseudomonadaceae > Pseudomonas > Pseudomonas sp. RW10S2. The sequence goes on from NZ_JABWRO010000106.1 coordinate 6,404, forward strand.
CAGCGAAGACATCCTCGCTTATCTGGCTCAGCACGAGCGCAAAGAACTGCTGCGTTTCCTCACCTGCGGCAACGTGGATGACGGCAAGAGCACCCTGATCGGGCGCCTGCTGCACGATTCGAAGATGATCTACGAGGACCACCTCGAGGCCATCACCCGTGACTCGAAGAAGTCCGGCACCACTGGCGAGGAAGTCGACCTGGCGCTGCTGGTCGATGGCCTGCAGGCCGAACGCGAGCAGGGCATCACCATCGATGTCGCCTACCGCTACTTCTCCACCGCCAAGCGCAAGTTCATCATCGCCGACACCCCGGGCCATGAGCAGTACACCCGCAACATGGCCACCGGCGCCTCGACCTGCGACCTGGCGATCATCCTGGTCGATGCCCGCTACGGCGTGCAGACCCAGACCCGCCGCCACAGCTACATCGCCTCGCTGCTGGGCATCAAGCACATCGTGGTCGCGATCAACAAGATGGACCTCAAAGGCTTCGACGAGCAGGTCTTCGAGTCGATCAAGGCCGACTACCTGAAGTTCGCCGACGCCATCGACCTGAAACCGTCGAGCCTGCACTTCGTGCCGATGTCGGCGCTCAAGGGCGACAACGTGGTCAACCGCAGCGAGCGTTCGCCGTGGTACACGGGCCCGGCGCTGATGGAGATTCTCGAGACCGTCGAGGTTTCGGCTGACCGCAACGTCACCGATCTGCGTTTCCCGGTGCAGTACGTCAATCGTCCGAACCTGAACTTCCGTGGTTTCGCCGGCACCATCGCCAGTGGCGTGGTGCACAAGGGCGACGACATCGTGGTGCTGCCGTCGGGCAAGAGCAGCCGGGTCAAGTCCATCGTCACCTACGAGGGCGAGTTGGAGAACGCAGGCCCAGGCCAGGCCGTGACCCTGACCATGGAAGACGAGATCGACATCTCCCGTGGTGACCTGCTGGTGCATGCCGACAACGTCCCGCAGGTGGCCGACCAGTTCGACGCCATGCTGGTGTGGATGGCCGAGGAGCCGATGCTTCCGGGCAAGAAGTACGACATCAAGCGCGCCACCAGCTACGTGCCGGGCTCGATTGCCAGCATCACCCACAAGGTCGATGTGAACACCCTGGAGCAGGGCGCCGCCAGCGCGCTGCAACTGAACGAGATCGGCCGGGTCAAGGTGTCGCTGGACGCCGCCATTGCCCTGGATGGCTACGACAGCAACCGCACCACCGGTGCGTTCATCGTCATCGATCGCCTGACCAACGGCACCGTGGGCGCCGGCATGATCATCGCCCCGCCGGTTCTGCCGCACGGCAGCACTGGCCAGCATGGCAAGCTTGCTCACGTGTCCACCGAGGAGCGCGCCCTGCGTTTCGGCCAGCAGCCGGCCACCGTGCTGTTCAGTGGCCTGTCGGGCGCCGGCAAGAGCACCCTGGCCTATGCCGTGGAGCGTAAGCTGTTCGATATGGGCCGTGCGGTCTATGTGCTCGACGGCCAGAACCTGCGCCATGACCTGAACAAGGGCTTGCCGCAGGATCGCGCAGGCCGCACCGAGAACTGGCGTCGCGCCGCCCACGTGGCGCGCCAGTTCAACGAAGCCGGCCTGCTGACCCTGGCCGCCTTCGTCGCTCCGGATGCCGAAGGCCGCGAGCAGGCCAAGGCGCTGATCGGCAAGGAGCGCCTGGTGACCGTCTACGTCCAGGCTTCGCCGCTGGCGTGCCGCGAGCGTGACCCGCAGGGCCTGTATGCCGCCGGTGGCGACAACATCCCGGGCGAAAGCTTCCCGTTCGACGTGCCGCTGGATGCTGACCTGGTGATCGACACCCAGAGCACCAGCGTCGAGGAAGGCGTGAAGCAAGTGCTGGATGTGCTGCGCCAGCGCGGCGCGATCTGACGCCCGATGCTGCACCAGAAACCCCGCTTCGGCGGGGTTTTCTGTTGATGGCCAGACCCATTCAGGCCAGCCCATTGTCCTGCCGCCACGTCATCACCTTTTGCACAATTCGCTTCGCCGACTCGCTTGTGCCTGATTCAGGGTGATAGATGAGGTCTGACCCCTGCGGGTGAGCGGTGATGTCGATGAAGTGTTCCAGCAACCCATCCTGGAAGCTTGCCGAGCCTTGTGCGGTGATCAGCACTTCGACCAGTGATTCGAACTCGTCAGGCGCATAGTCGCTCAACTGCTGCCTGAAGGTGATCATTCCTCGACCTCCGAGGACAGCGCATATTGCAGGGCGCTCATGATCCGCATGTTGTCCATGTCGTACACCACTGCGCTGAGCGCCGGCGGCAACAGGTGGCAGACCTGGTAGGAGCGCAAGCCTCTGGCCGTTTCACCAAAGGGCGCGCGAGGCGCCCAGCCTTTCTTGATCCGGTTCAACTGCGATTCGACGAATTGCTTCGAGAGTATCGGGTCTTCGGCGATGGTCATCCAGAAGGTGCTGGAGAACTGGTCGAAGCTTGTGAAATGTTGCCCGGCGAGCTTTTGGGCGATGTGAGTGGGGATGGGCGTGGCCATATGTAAATCTCTCCTTCTGTGAGGTGTGTTTAATTTCTATGGAAAGGTTTCAGATGATCACATTGAGAGGGCTTGATGGGTACTTCTTGACTAAGCGTTTTGTGGACAGGAAGCTTCTTGTTTGCTTGTGAGAGATTTCTGCACGCGCAGCATAATTTGCCCTTGAAAGAGTACTTTGTGTTACGCAAAAGAAATCAGGCTTTAGGCTTTTTACGAAAAGTATGGGCATTCGTTGTTGTGGGAGCGGGCTTGCTCCGCGATCTGCCGCAATGCAGCAGCAAAGCCTGAGCTCGCGGCGTCTTAGGCACTATTTGATGTCGAATACAGGAGCGCTTTGCACTCCACTCGGGGCAAGTCGCATCGGCATACCGTCACTCCCACAAACTTTTTGTATAGAGCTAGCCGGCTTTGAAACCAGGCTTTCCGTTGTTCGCTCGCCAAGTTTTCACAATATTATGTACGGCCTCAAGTTCGCTCTGCTCGTCACTTTCAGGCCAATAGATTAGATCGGTGCCATTTGGATGTTCAGTTACCTCCGAAAAGTGGTCTAGTAGGGGGGCGAGAATTTCGTCAGGCTCCTCTGCATTGGCCCGATACAATTCTTTCAGGAAGTCCAAGAACTCTGATTCCGTGTAGTCACTGTAATCTTTCTTGAGGATCATTGGTTGTCTCCATAGTGAATTTTATTGTGGGCTGCGGGGGTGACTATCCTAATGTTGTCAATGTCATACACGGCACCACCTTCACTGATTGGAATGACATGATGTAGCGAGAAACTTTTCTGCAGTCCATGTTCGTCTCCTCGGCGAACTGCTGGTGCATTGCCTTTCTCAAGCATACGGATAAGATTCTGCTTGGAAAACTGTTTTGACAGTACAGGGTCATTTGCGACTGCTTTCCAGAAATCCACTCGGAACGCGTCAAAGTTCTTGTATTCCCGTCCTCTGAGCAAGTCAGCAATATGTGAAGGTATGAGTGCACCTTCTGTACGTGTTATTTCACCCAACCACAGCCCAGATGTTGACACACCTGATCCAGTGACGATCCCCGGCTCATACCGTGGACTTTTGAATACCACCAAAATCGGAGGTAGCCCGGATTCTGCTGGAAACGTAACGATCAACCGCTCTTGATCGAGTTGGTCCAAACCCGGGTAGCCCAGCTGTTCATTCTGTATGGGTTCGAGCTTGCTACCTGGGTAAATCACCGTTCCGGGCGGTAATGATGGCAGGCTGGTGGAGCCCCCGCTTTCTGCTCCTGGCGCATCGGAGGGTGTCCAGGTCAGGATTCGGTGTGGTTCGTCCAGCGCGAGACTGTAGGCCCCGCGTGCCGGGTCGAAGGTTGCTGCTTTTACAGGGACGGGCTTGCCGCCAGGTGCGACGTAGAGTGTCAGTTCGTCCTCCAACTCTATGCCCGACAGGATGTACGGAAGATCAAGCGCTTGTGCGGTGGCGGCCATCGCGACAAGATCGGGACCTCCAGTGGGGGTGAGGTCAGCCAAGGGGACGCTCACTAGATAACGTCGCTCGCTGTTAGCCAGGCTGGAAGGCCATAGCAGCGTGGCTAAGCCCACCGCTACCGCAGGTGTTGCGAGTGCAGCAGGACCAGCAATCGCGACCCGGATAGCGAGTTGCATTGCCAGGTAGGCAGCTTCGGCGAGTGCAAAACCGCCGCTACCGATGGGCGTGATGCTGGGGATGGCTATCGAAGCGCCAATCGTGCCGGTGTAGCTAATGCGCTGACGTTCTTGCTCCTGTCTAAGTCGCTCCGCTTTTTGGGCTGCATCGTGCGCGGCTTGCTCCGCTTGCAGCTGTTCGACCACTTGTGCTCGTTGCTCCAAGTTGGCATAGGCGGTTGCGAATGCTTGCAGGTAACGAATGGATTCGCTGTTTGCGAGTGCTTTGTGATAATCCAACCAGAGCGGGCCGGCGCGTCCTGTAGTTTGCTCGCCTACCAAATGCTGAAGCGCTTCGAGTTGGGGCTTGGAGAGCGGGCTGTTTATCTCGGGGTTGGTTTGGGTATACCCCGATGAGTTGGCTTGTCGAGTGGCCACGATCTGCAGCGCGAGGGAGGCATAGGTGGACAGTGCCTGCGAAACAGAGACACTGTTGTCTTCGGCGGTTGCTGCAACCAATTCGTGTTGCAAGAAATTTGGCAGGCAATCAAAGCATATTTTCTGTTCAGCCTTTATCTGGGCTGTCCTGCGTGAAATCACATCTGCACGCGCTGTAGATGTGACAGGTTCTTCAGCTTGATCCACTGCCAGCGCAAGAGCGGGTAGGTCGCTGGCCAAGGCATTGATTATCTCGGCCTCGAGGTGCAACTGGTATGCCGATTCCAGGGCTGAGTTATAGGTCTCCCAAAGCATGTTGATCCATGCCTCTGCCGTGCCCGTGATCTCGAAGACGCCAGGGTCGTTGAGCCGACTCATGAAGGAGTCGTTGCGTTTGTACAGGGGCATGGCTCCGAAGAAGCCGAGTGCCTTGGGTAGTTTTTGAAGATAACGTGCCCGGTTTTCCTGAACTTTGGACGTGGTTAGGTTTTGGTGCCGAGTGAGGACTGATTTTGAGTCGTCAGCGGTCGCTGCAGCTTGTTGTGCGATTTCTGTACGTTGGGCTTCTATGCGGGCGGGCAACTGCTGAATAAGCGGGGAAAACTCGTTGGCATAGTGGGCAAGCGAGTTCGCTTGCTCCTCCCCGAAAACTCGGCGCCATGCCAACTCATGTCGAAGATGGTTCTTGATTGTACCGGTGCCACGTGGCGGAGCGTCGCTCAAGCCCCAGCCACCGTAACCTGGGCCACCACCACCGAGGCCGCCAGGTAGTGGGGTGAGTGGTACTCGCTCTGGGGCTGTGTCTGTAATCCACAGAGCTTCTTCAAGATGGTAAACGGGTCCTTGTGTCATGACGGTACTCCTGATGAAAGACGCTATCAGGATGCTGTATGTTTATACAGTTATATGTAGGCCGCCATCTTGCAGGTAAGTGAGAAGCTTCCTCCGTTGTGGTAGGTCTTTCCTAGATATGCTTCTCCCCCACTGGAATCACCCGCCTTTCCTTCACCGCCTTGTACGAAAAACTCGAATAGATCTCCTTCACCCCGGGCAGTGTCTGCAGCACCTCGCGGGCGAATTCGCCGAAAGACTCCAGGTCTCGCGCGAGGATCTCCAGCAGGAAATCGTAGCGCCCCGAGATGTTGTGGCAGGCGACGATTTCCGGGATTTCCATCAGGCGCTTCTCGAAGGCGCGGGCAGCGTCCTTGTTGTGCGATTCCATCATGATGCTGACGAACGCTGTGACGCCAAAGCCCAGAGACTTGGGTGAAAGGATGGCCTGGTAGCCGGTGATATAGCCGCCTTCTTCCAGCAGCTTGACCCGCCGCCAGCAAGGCGAAGTGGTCAGGGCAACCTGGTCGGCGAGTTCGGCGACGGTGAGGCGGGCGTTGTCCTGCAGGGCGCCGAGCAGGGCGCGGTCGGTTCGGTCCAGAGGGGCTGGCATGGTTTGCCCTTTTTTCGGTCTGATTGTTGTTTTTGTTCCAGAACTGCCGATGTTCACGGGGCAATTTGGAAAAAAATCCGGGGTGCCAAGGCATAAGCTTAGAACAAACAACAAGGAGGCTGTTGTCATGCGCGCTGCCGTCGATAAGACCGGTTTTTCCACGCGGGCCATTCACCATGGCTACGACCCGCAGTCCCATGGTGGCGCGCTGGTGCCGCCGGTCTACCAGACCGCGACCTACGCTTTCGAAAGCGTCGAGTATGGCGCGGCCTGCTTTGCCGGAGAGCAGGGCGGACACTTCTATAGTCGGATCTCCAACCCGACCCTGGCCCTGCTGGAGCAGCGCATGGCGTCGCTAGAGGGCGGCGAGGCGGGGCTGGCCCTGGCCTCGGGCATGGGTGCCATCACCTCGACGATGTGGACCCTGCTGCGCCCGGGGGATGAGCTGATCGTCGGCGACACCTTGTACGGTTGCACTTTTGCTTTCCTGCACCATGGCATCGGCGAGTTCGGCGTGAAGGTGCGGCATGTTGACCTGAACGATCCGGTCGCGCTCGAGGCGGCGATCACTTCCAGCACGCGGATGATCTATTTCGAGACCCCGGCCAACCCCAACATGCACCTGGTGGACATCGCCGCCGTGGTGGGTGTGGCGCGCCGGCATGACCTGCTGGTGGTGATCGACAACACCTATTGCACCCCTTATCTGCAACGCCCGCTGGAGCTAGGCGCGGACCTGGTGGTGCATTCGGCGACCAAGTACCTCAGTGGCCACGGCGATATCACCGCTGGGCTGGTGGTGGGGCGCAAGGCGCTGATCGACCGGATTCGCCTGGAAGGCTTGAAGGACATGACCGGCGCTGTGCTGTCGCCGCACGATGCATCGCTGCTGATGCGTGGTATGAAAACCCTGGCCCTGCGCATGGACCGCCATTGCAGCAACGCCCTGCGCGTGGCGCAGTTCCTGGAGCGTCATCCACAGGTCGAGCTGATTCATTACCCGGGCCTGCCGAGCTTTGCGCAGTTCGGCCTGGCGCAGCGGCAGATGCGTTTGCCGGGCGGGATGATTGCCTTCGAACTCAAGGGCGGCATCCAGGCGGGGCGACGCTTCATGAACGCGTTGCAGTTGTTCAGTCGCGCGGTGAGCCTGGGGGATGCCGAGTCATTGGCGCAGCACCCGGCGAGCATGACCCATTCGAGCTACACGCCCGAGGAACGAGCGCAGCATGGGATCTCCGAGGGGTTGGTGCGGTTGTCGGTGGGCCTGGAGGATGTCGACGACCTGCTGGCGGATCTTGGGCAGGCCCTCGGGAGCCGTGTTTGAGTTAAGTGATGGCCACTTTTCACGGGCACAAAAAAGGCCGCTTTACGCGGCCTTCGTCATGCTTGCTGGGTCAGCGCTTGAGGCCGTAGCTCTCGTCGAGCATGCCCGGCGAGTTCGGCGCCTTGGGCGCGTAGTCGCGTGGGACTTCGGCGGTATCCTTCGGCGGTGTCAGGCGATCGCGCGGACCTTGTGCGGCTTCGGAGTGCAACGACGCGAGCAGGCGCTGGCGGGTCAGCTCGTCCAGGGCCAGGCGATTGGCCCCGTCAGCCAGGTGATCCTGCACATCCTGGTAGCTCTGGGTCAGTTTCTTGACCAGAGAAGCCGTGCTGTTGAAGTGGGTGACCACTTCGTTCTGGTAGTTGTCGAAACGCTGCTGGATGTCGTCCAGCTGGCGTTGCGTACTGCTGGGAGCCGCGTTGGGGAGAAGGCGGGCCAGGGCGAAACCGACGACGACACCAACGACCAGTGCCAGGGTCGGCAGCAACCAAACAAGGAGCGAGTGTTCCACGAGTCCTTCCTCTATAAACGGCTTTGCTTTACGTTAACGGCTCAGACCTGCGCTGTATACCGCGAGCGATCGCAAATCAGAACAGAATTCCTCCTCTAGACGAATCGACCCCCCACGAGGTCACGGAGTAGTGCCTTGCTTGTCCGCGAAACCCCCATGTTCATCGATGGCCCCAGTGGCCCGCTGGAAGCCTTGTACCTGGACGTGACCGATGCCCGCGGCGTGGTGCTGATCTGCCACCCCAACCCGGTCCAGGGTGGCACCATGCTCAACAAGGTGGTCTCGACGCTGCAGCGCACGGCTCGCGATGCGGGCTACAGCACCCTGCGCTTCAACTACCGTGGCGTCGGCCAGAGCGCCGGCAGCCACGACATGGGCGCTGGCGAAGTGGCCGATGCCGAGGCCGCCGCGGCCTGGCTGCGCGCCACACATCCTGAGCTGGCGCTGGTACTGATGGGCTTTTCGTTCGGGGGCTTCGTCGCCGCCAGCCTGGCCGGGCGGCTGGAACGCGCCGGGAGCGAGTTGCAACATCTGTTCATGATTGCCCCGGCGGTGATGCGCCTGACCGCCGACTTCCCGCTGCCCGAGCGCTGCGCCCTCACCGTGGTCCAGCCTGACACCGACGAGGTGGTCGACCCTGCGTTGGTCTATGAATGGTCCGACGCACTGACGCGCCCCCATGAGCTGCTGAAAGTGGCAGAATGCGGACACTTCTTCCATGGCAAGCTGACCGATCTGAAGGATCTGGTGCTGCCGCGTCTTTCGAACTGAGCCAAGCCTGAATAAGCGATCACCCATGACCACGCGCATTCTCACCGGTATCACCACCACCGGCACCCCGCACCTGGGCAACTACGCCGGCGCCATCCGTCCGGCGATCCTCGCCAGCCAGCAGCCCGGTGCCGACTCGTTCTACTTCCTGGCCGACTACCACGCCCTGATCAAGTGCGACGACCCGCTGCGCATCCAGCGCTCGCGCCTGGAAATCGCCGCCACCTGGCTGGCCGGCGGCCTGGACCCGGACAAGGTCACCTTCTACCGCCAGTCCGACATTCCTGAAATTCCCGAGCTGACGTGGCTGCTGACCTGCGTGGCGGCCAAGGGCCTGCTCAATCGCGCCCACGCCTACAAGGCCTCGGTCGACAAGAACCTGGAAAGCGGCGAAGACCCGGATGCCGGCGTGTCCATGGGCCTGTACAGCTACCCGGTGCTGATGGCCGCCGACATCCTGATGTTCAACGCACACAAGGTTCCGGTCGGTCGTGACCAGATCCAGCACGTTGAAATGGCCCGTGACATCGGCCAGCGCTTCAACCACCTGTTCGGCCAGGGCAAGGAGTTCTTCGTTCTGCCCGAGGCGGTGATCGAGGAAAGCGTGGCCACGCTTCCAGGCCTGGACGGTCGCAAGATGTCCAAAAGCTACGACAACACCATCCCGCTGTTCACCAGCGCCAAGGACATGAAGGACGCCATCTCGCGCATCGTCACCGACTCGCGTGCGCCAGGCGAGGCGAAGGATCCGGACAACTCCCACCTGTTCACCCTGTACCAGGCCTTCGCCAGCGCCGCACAAGCCGGCGAGTTCCGCGAAGAGTTGCTGCAGGGCCTGGGCTGGGGCGAGGCGAAGAGCCGCCTGTTCCAGTTGCTCGACGGCCAGTTGGCCGAGAAGCGCGAGCACTACCATCAACTGATCTCGCGTCCGTCGGACCTGGAAGACATCCTCCTGGCCGGCGCAGCCAAGGCCCGCAAGATCGCCACGCCGTTCCTCGAACAGTTGCGTGAGTCGGTGGGCCTGCGCTCCTTCCGCAGCAGCGTCCAGGTCAACGCCGAAGTGAAGAAGAAGGCTGCCAAGAGCGCGCGCTTCGTCAGCTTCCGCGATGAAGACGGCAGCTTCCGCTTCCGCCTCCTGGCCGCCGATGGCGAGCAATTGTTGCTGTCGCGCAGCTTCGCCGACGGCAAGAGTGCAGGCGCGGTGAGCAAGCAACTGCAGCAGGGTGGCGAGGCGGATGTGCGTGTAGATGGCCTGGGCTTCAGCCTGTGGCTCGATGGCGAGCAGGTGGCCGAAGGCCCGCAGTTCGCCGATGCAAGCGCCCGTGATGCGGCGGTGCTGAGCCTGCGTGAGGCGTTGGCGCCCCAGCAGGACTGAAACAGGGACCTGTAGGAGCGGCGGTTCGGCGCTCCGACTTGCCCGCGAAGCAGGCGCCGCGTTGCATGGCACCGGCCATACCGGTGTTCGCGGGCAAGCCCGCTCCTACAGACTGATTGCCATTAAGCGGGCCGGTCGCTACAGTGACGGCCCGTTTTTTGTTGCCTCGCTAACGAATCATGACGCCCCTAGAACGATATCAAGCAGATCTGAAACGCCCCGATTTCTTCCATGACGCGGCGCAGGAAACGGCGGTGCGTCACTTGCAGCGCCTTTACGACGACCTGGTCGCCGCGCAGAGCAACAAGCCGGGCGTGTTCGGCAAGCTGTTCGGCAAGAAGGAGCAGACACCGGTCAAAGGCCTGTATTTCTGGGGCGGGGTAGGGCGTGGCAAGACCTACCTGGTCGACACCTTCTTCGAGGCGCTGCCGTTCAAGGAGAAGATGCGCACCCACTTCCACCGCTTCATGAAGCGTGTGCACGAGGAAATGAAAACCCTCAAGGGTGAGAAGAACCCGCTGACCATCATCGCCAAGCGCTTCTCCCAGGAAGCCAAGGTGATCTGCTTCGATGAGTTCTTCGTGTCCGACATCACCGACGCCATGATCCTCGGCACCTTGATGGAAGAGCTGTTCAAGAACGGCGTCTCTTTGGTGGCCACCTCCAACATCGTGCCGGACGGCCTGTACAAGGACGGCCTGCAGCGTGCGCGCTTCCTCCCGGCCATCGCCATGATCAAGCAGTACACCGATGTGGTGAACGTCGACAGTGGCGTTGACTATCGCTTGCGCCACCTGGAGCAGGCCGAGCTGTTCCACTTCCCGCTCAACGAAGCCGCCCACGAGAGTCTGCGCGCCAGTTTCAAGGCCCTGACCCCCGATTGCACCCAGGCGGTCGAGAACGACGTGCTGATGATCGAGAATCGCGAGATCCACGCGTTGCGCACCTGTGACGACGTCGCCTGGTTCGACTTCCGCGCCTTGTGCGATGGGCCACGCAGCCAGAACGACTACATCGAGTTGGGCAAGATCTTCCATGCCGTGCTGCTGAGCAACGTCGAGCAGATGGGCGTCACCACCGACGACATCGCCCGCCGCTTCATCAACATGGTCGACGAGTTCTATGATCGCAACGTCAAGCTGATCATTTCGGCCGAAGTCGAGCTCAAGGACCTGTACACCGGCGGGCGCCTGAGCTTCGAGTTCCAGCGTACGCTCAGCCGACTGCTGGAAATGCAGTCCCACGAGTTCCTGGCTCGCGCGCACAAGCCTTGAAGCCGTACCTGTGCCCTGGCAGGCGCGGGCTTGCCGCGCACCTGCCAGGGGTGGTTGGTGTTCTCAGGCCTCCTGCATGAACTGCTGCCGATACTGGTTCGGCGACAGTTCGGTGTGCTGGCGGAACAGCCGGGCGAAGAAGCTCGCGTCGTCGTACCCCACCTCATAACTGATGGTCTTGATGCTCTTGCGGGTGCTCGAGAGCAGGCCCTTGGCGGTCTCGATACGCAGGCGCTGCAGGTAGTGCAGTGGCTTGTCCCCGGTCGCGCTCTGGAAGCGGCGCATGAAGTTGCGGATGCTCATGCCATGGTTGCGCGCCACGTCCTCGAAGCGGAACTTGTCGGCGAAGTGCTCCTCCAGCCAGTGCTGGATCTGCAGGATGATCAGGTCCTGGTGCAGCTTCTGCCCGCCGAAGCCCATGCGCCCTGGCGTGTAGTTGCGCTGCACTTCGTAGAGGATGTCGCGAGCCACCGCCCGCGCCACGTTGGCGCCGCAGAAGCGCTCGATCAGGTAGATGTACAGGTCGCAGGCCGAGGTGGTGCCGCCGGCGCAGTACAGGTTGTCGGCGTCGGTCAGGTGCTTGTCCTGGTTCAGGCGGATGGTGGGGAAGCGTTCGGCGAAGCTGTTGAAGAAGCGCCAGTAGGTGGTCGCCTCCTTGCCGTCGAGCAGGCCTGACTCGGCGAGCCAGAACACGCCGCTGGCTTCGCCGCACAGCACGGCGCCACGGGCATGCTGCTCACGCAGCCAGGGGAGCACTTGCGGGTAGCGGGCGAGCAGGTTGTCGAAGTCGTCCCAGAACGCCGGGAGGATGATCACATCGGCGTCACCCAGGCCACTGTCCACGGGGAGTTGAACGTCGCTGAAGCTGTCCACCGGCTGGCCGTCAGGGCTCACCAGGTGAATCTCGAACATCGATTGCAGCCCCAGGCCCAGTTGCTTGCTGTAACGCAGGCTGGCCAGGTGGAAGAAGTCCTTGGCCTGCATCAGTGTCGAAGCGAACACTTTATCAATGGCCAGGATGCTGACGCGCCGCAACGACGCGGAGGGTTGGGTAAACATCATTGTCATTGTTCTTATAGGGTAGAGTGGTCAATTACCGGCTGGATCGTCTTATTTTTTGGCGATTGTGTCTACCCCGAAGAAATGCGCTGCCCTCTTCGCGGGCAAGCCCGCTCCCACAAGGCCTGTGATGAACCTTGTGGGAGCGGGCTTGCTCGTGAAGAGGGCAGTACATGATCACGCTCAGGGCGCCGGGTTTGGCTGCTGCTGGTGCAGTGCCTCGATCGCCGCCAACAGTTCGTCACTCAGCACCAGGTTGGCGCTGTCCAGGTTGCTCTGCAATTGCTTGAGATCGGTCGCCCCGATGATGTTGCTGGTCACGAACGGCTGGCGGGTGACGAATGCCAGGGCCATCTGCGCCGGATCCAGGCCATGCTCGCGGGCCAACTGCACGTAGCGGCTGCAGGCGGCCACGGTCTGCGGGTTGGAGTAGCGGGCGAAGCGGCTGAACAAGGTCAGGCGTGCCTTTTCCGGGCGCGCGCCGTTCTCGTACTTGCCCGACAGCATGCCGAAGGCCAGTGGCGAATAAGCCAGCAGGCCGCACTGCTCGCGGATCGCCACTTCCGCCAGGCCCACCTCGAAGCTGCGATTGAGCAGGTTGTACGGGTTCTGGATCGACACTGCCCGTGGCCAGCCGCGGCTTTCGGCCAGGTGCAGGAACTTCATGGTGCCCCATGGCGTTTCGTTGGACAGGCCGATGTGGCGGATCTTGCCGGCGCGCACTTGCTCGTCGAGCACCTCCAGCGTTTCCTCCAGCGGCGTGAACAGGTCGTTGGGCAGGTGCTGGTAGCCCAGCTTGCCGAAGAAGTTGGTCGAACGCTCCGGCCAGTGCAGCTGGTAGAGGTCGATGCGGTCGGTCTGCAGGCGCTTGAGGCTTTCGTCCAGCGCGGCGACGATGTGCTGGCGGTTGTGCTTGAGCTGGCCGTCGCGGATATGGCTGATGCCGTTGCCGGGGCCAGCGACCTTGCTGGCGAGAATCCAGTCGTCACGGTCGCCATTGGCAGCGAACCAGTTGCCGATGATGCGTTCGGTGGCCGCGTAGGTCTCCGGGCGCGGCGGCACCGGGTACATTTCGGCGGTGTCGATGAAGTTGATGCCGGCGGTCTTGGCCAAGGCGATCTGCTCGAAGGCCTCATCCTGGACGTTCTGCTCACCCCAGGTCATGGTGCCCAGGCACAGTGCGCTGACGTTGAGGTCGGTACGGCCGAGCTTGCGGTATTCCATCGGAAGGCTCTCTGCTGGACAAAGAAACCATCAAAGCAGGTTGAAAATCTTTGCGCAATCTGGATAATGCTGGGCCTCTCCGTGTGGCGGAAGTGATGCACCACCACGCAGGAAGAACCCCGTCGATCATGGGCGTGCCCGACCCGAGCCCCCAAAAGCGTCCGTGCTCGGCTGCGCGCTTGCCCTTGGCAAGTTGTGCACTATCCAGTAAGATTCGCCGTCTATTTTTCGCTGGGCGGCCTCTGAGGCTTTAGAGAATGAAAACTTTTACTGCTAAACCGGAAACAGTAAAGCGCGAGTGGTTCGTAATCGATGCCGCTGGTCAGACCCTGGGTCGTCTGGCTACCGAAATCGCTACCCGTCTGCGCGGCAAACACAAGCCTGAGTACACTCCTCACGTTGACACCGGCGACTACATCGTCGTCATCAACGCCGAGCAGGTTCGTGTAACTGGTGCCAAGTCTTCGGACAAGATGTACTACTCCCACTCCGGCTTCCCAGGTGGCATCAAGGAAATCAGCTTCGAGAAGCTGATCGACAAGGCCCCTGAGCGCGTCATCGAGACCGCGGTCAAAGGCATGCTGCCGAAGAACCCGCTGGGTCGCGACATGTACCGCAAGCTGAAAGTGTACGCGGGTGCTACCCACCCTCACACTGCTCAGCAGCCTCAAGAACTGAAGATCTAACGGGATAGTTCATTATGTCGGCGACTCAAAATTACGGCACTGGCCGTCGCAAGACCGCAACCGCTCGCGTTTTCCTGCGTCCGGGTACTGGTAACATTTCCATCAACAACCGTCCTCTGGACACTTTCTTCGGCCGCGAAACCGCTCGCATGGTTGTTCGCCAGCCGCTGGAACTGACCGAGACCGTTGAGAAGTTCGACATCTACGTCACCGTCGCCGGTGGTGGTGTCAGCGGTCAGGCCGGTGCTATCCGCCACGGTATCACCCGCGCTCTGATGGAATACGACGAAACCCTGCGTGGCGCTCTGCGTCGTGCTGGCTACGTCACCCGCGACGCTCGTGAAGTCGAGCGTAAGAAAGTGGGTCTGCGTAAAGCGCGTAAGCGTCCTCAGTACTCCAAGCGTTAATACCGCTTCGGCAGTCGAAAAAAAAAAAAAAA
>NZ_JABWRO010000107.1:0-20702 GCF_014268985.1 Pseudomonas sp. RW10S2
GATAGGGCCGGTAACGACGGTGAGGGTTTTGTTGAAGGGCGCGATCAGCCCGCCGCCTCGTCGCTGTCGATCATCTTGCGCAGCAGGAACAGGATCGCCACCCGCTCCCCGGCATTGAGGCTGCCCATGCTCAGCTCGCTGATCTGCCGTGCGCAGGGAATCATCGCATCGAGCAGCGCCGAGCCGCTTTCGGTGAGCTCGACGATGACCTTGCGCCGGTCGTCCGGGTCTGGCGACAGTTGCACCAGTTCGCGCGCCTTGAGGCGCTCGACGATGCCACGGATGGTTGCCTGGTCCACGGCGGTGGCCTTGATCAGCTCGGCCTGGGAGCTGGGCCCGTGGTCGCGCAGGGCGCACAGGGTGACGAACTGGATCGAGGTGAGCTGCGGATCGCACGCTTGCTGCTGGAAGATCGCCGTATGCCGCTGGTACGCCTTGCGCAGCAGGTGGCCGATCTGTTCGGTGACGTCATACGGCGTGGTGTCGAGCGGGGTGGCAACGGGGGTGGTTTTCTTCGGCATGTGATGGCTTGGGCTGTGTGGGTTGGCTGGCCGGCCCCCGAAAGCGGAGCGCCGGGCCAGTATACCCGCTATCGGGCCTTGGACTCCTCGGGCGCGACCACCTCGCCGGCCAGCACCACGGGCTGGTCGTCCAGGTAGATATCGCAGTTGCGCAGCGGTATATCCAGGTGGCACGGAGTCTTGCGCTTGCCGCCGACCTCGGTGTTGGGGCCGGTGGAGAACAGGAAGTTGCCGTAGAAGGCGCGGGCGTCCATGCACATGCCGTCGTTGCGGTCGTGCAGGCCCATGGCGGTCCACTGTGCGCGGGGTTGCAGGCCCCAGCCGATGTGGGAGATGCCGTACACCTCGGGGTCGTTGAAGTACTTCATGTAGTCGCGCAGGTACTCGGCCTCGAAGCCGCCGTGGATACCGGTGATGAAGCCTTTCTCGATTTCCAGGGTGATGCGCTCGCGGCAGTAGTTCTTGAACGGCAGGATGATGTCCCCGACATCCAGCACCAGCGTGCCTTCGGCGCTGTCCTCGTTCGGCCAGGTGAACAGGAAGCCACTGGGCCAGTGGTCCCAGCGCCCTGGCTCGTCGGCGTAGCCGTATTCGGTGACCGCCGGATACTGGCCGAGCGGGGCGTGGAAGTCGCTGCCGGCCTTGGAGCGCACGTGCATGCTGCGCGCTTGCTTGAGCAGGGTCTCGGCGGCCAGCACGCGACGTTTGTCGTCCTCGGTGGGCAGCATGCGCGCCAGTACTTCCGGGGGTTCGACCGCCAGCAGGATGCGCGTGCCGGTCTTGAGGATCTGCTCCTGCTCGGGGGAGTGCAGCAGCATCATGGTGTCGACGATCAGGTCGGCCGCCTCCAGCGCCCGCTGGGCGGCGATGTTGCCGGTCAGCGCGGTGTCGCCGCAGTAGGCGGTCATGTCGTTGCCCATGGCGGTGGGATGGTTGAACGACGGCAGCTCCACCGCATAGACCTTGGCTTTCAGGCGCTGCGCCGCCTCCATCGCCGCGTTGACCGTACGCGGATCGGAATAGTGGCTCTTGAGCACGGCGACGCTCTGGGTTTCGTCTACCCGGGACAGTTTCAGCACGTGTTCGAACATCTGGGTCAGCTCTGCATTGCTCACCGGCATGGGGGTTCTCCTGGTCAGGACTCAAGGGTCGAGCGGCTGCACCACGGCGGTGCCGGGCGCGTCATCTCGGTGCAAAACAATAGTGTGTACGCCATATTTGATCAGATGAAAGCGCATCCCGTCGATAAGCGCAAGCGGTGCGATCAAACGTTACCTATCCACACATATTCCAATGTTTGCGGTAACAATTGCCGCGCTATCGCCATTGATCCGGGGCCGATAAAATATTTTGCGCTGCCTCTTCCAATTAAAAAAATAGAGCGTATACACTCTAAATCGTCGAGCGGCCGAACCGCTGGCAACACATCAGAACAAGAGGAGACATACCCATGCGGGGTAGGCAGAAAATCGCAATCGTCGGTGCGGGTCTGGGTGGGGCGGCCGCCGCCACGTTGCTGCAGCAGGCCGGGTTCGACGTCGAGGTGTTCGAGCAGGCGCCGGAGTTCACCCGCCTCGGTGCGGGCATCCACATCGGCCCCAACGTGATGAAGATCTTCCGTCGCATGGGCCTCGAGCAGAAGCTGGAGCTGATGGGCTCGCACCCGGACTTCTGGTTCAGCCGCGACGGCAAGACCGGCGACTACCTGTCGCGCATCCCGCTGGGCGAGTTCGCTCGCCGCGAGTACGGCGCCTCGTACATCACCATCCACCGTGGCGACCTGCACGCCCTGCAGATCGAGGCGATCAAGCCGGGCACCGTGCATTTCGGCAAGCGCCTGGAAAAGATCGTCGACGAGGGTGACCAGGTGCGCCTGGACTTCGCCGACGGCACCCATACCGTGGCCGATATCGTCATCGGTGCCGACGGCATCCACTCGAAGATCCGCGAGGAACTGCTGGGCGTCGAAGCGCCGATCTACAGCGGTTGGGTCGCCCACCGTGCGTTGATTCGCGGCGACAAGCTCAAACAGCACGCGGACGTGTTCGAGGACTGCGTGAAGTGGTGGACCGACGATCGTCACATGATGGTCTACTACACCACCGGCAAACGCGACGAGTACTACTTCGTCACCGGCGTACCGCACGAGGCCTGGGACTTCCAGGGCCCGTTCGTGGACAGCAGCCAGGAAGAGATGCGCGCCGCCTTCGAGGGCTATCACTCGACGGTGCACAAGCTGATCGACGCTACCGAGTCCATCACCAAGTGGCCGCTGCGCAACCGCAACCCGCTGCCGCTGTGGAGCCGTGGCCGCCTGGTGCTGCTGGGCGATGCCTGCCATCCGATGAAACCGCACATGGCGCAGGGCGCCTGCATGGCCATCGAGGACGCAGCGATGCTGACTCGCTGCCTGCAGGAGACCGGGCTGTCCGACCACCGCACCGCCTTCGCCCTCTACGAGGCCAACCGCAAGGAGCGCGCCTCGCGGGTGCAGTCGGTGTCCAACGCCAACACCTTCCTCTACACCCAGGAAGACCCGGCGTGGGTCTATGGCTACGACCTGTACGGCCAGGAACTGAAAAGCGGGGAGGCGGCATGAGCAGCTTCGTCGCCGGCGGCAACGTCAGCGCCAACGGCATCCGCCAGCACTACCTGCGCTACGGCGGCAAGGGGCCGGCGCTGATCCTGGTGCCGGGGATCACCAGCCCGGCGATCACCTGGGGATTCGTCGCCGAACGCCTCGGTCAGCACTTCGACACCTATGTGCTGGATGTGCGCGGGCGTGGCTTGTCCTCCAGCGGCCCAGGCCTGGACTACGGCACCGACGCCTGCGCCGCAGACATTCCGGCCTTCGCCGCAGCGCTGGGGCTTGGCAGCTATCACCTGGTCGGTCATTCGATGGGCGCGCGCTTCGCCATCCGCGCTGCCGCCCAGGGCGCGCCGGGCCTGCAGCGCCTGGTGCTGATCGATCCGCCGGTGTCCGGCCCGGGCCGGCGCGAGTATCCCAGCAAGCTGCCGTGGTACGTCGATTCGATCCGCCAGGCCACGATCGGCATGACCGGTGAGGACATGCGTGCCTTCTGCGCTACCTGGAGCGACGAGCAACTGGCCCTGCGCGCCGAATGGCTGCACACCTGCCACGAGCCGGCGATCGTGCGGGCTTTCAACGATTTCCATGATGTGGATATCCATCAGGACCTGCCTGCCGTGCGCCAGCCGGCGCTGCTGATGGTGGCCGGGCGTGGCGGTGTGATCCAGGCACAGGACATCGCCGAGATCCGCGAACTCAAGCCGGACATCCAGGTGGTTCAGGTCGAAAACGCCGGCCACATGATTCCCTGGGACGACCTCGAAGGCTTCTTTGCCGCCTTCGGCGATTTCCTCGACCATTCCCTCGTCTGAAGGAGCACGAGACATGACCAAGCTGTACCGCATCGGCCAGATCGTGCCGAGTTCGAACACCACCATGGAAACCGAGATCCCGGCGATGCTCACCGCGCGCCAGGCGATCCGTCCCGAGCGCTTCACCTTCCACTCCAGCCGCATGCGCATGAAGCAGGTGAAGAAGGAAGAACTGGCGGCGATGGATGCCGAGTCCGATCGCTGCGCGGTGGAGTTGTCCGACGCCAAGGTCGATGTGCTGGGCTACGCGTGCCTAGTGGCGATCATGGCCATGGGGCTGGGCTATCACCGCCAGTCGGAGAAGCGCCTGCAGAAAGCCACCGCCGACAACGACGCGCTGGCGCCGGTGATCACCAGTGCAGGTGCCTTGGTCGAGGCGCTGCACGTCATGAAGGCCAAGCGCATCGCCATCGTTGCGCCCTACATGAAGCCGCTGACCGAGCTGGTGGTGAACTACATCCGTGAAGAGGGCTTCGAGGTTCAGGATTGGCGTGCGCTGGAGATCCCCGACAACCTCGCCGTGGCGCGCCATGATCCGGCCAACCTGCCGGGCATCGTCGCCGGCATGAACCTGGAAGGCGTCGATGTGGTGGTGCTGTCGGCCTGCGTGCAGATGCAGTCGCTGCCCGCCGTGGCCAAGGTCGAGGCACAGACCGGCAAGCCGGTGGTCACCGCAGCCATCGCCACCACCTACGCCATGCTCAAGGCGCTGGACCTGGAGCCTGTGGTTCCGGGGGCCGGTGCCCTGCTGTCGGGCGCCTACTGAAAACGGGAGACGAACATGAGCGACGCACAGAGCGCCCATGACAACTATCAGGGCGTGTGGGGCCAGCGCATCGGCTTCGGGCGCAAGGCGGCCCTGCTGATGATCGACTTCATGCAGGGTTACACCACCCCCGGTGCGCCGCTCTACGCCCCCGGTGTGGTGTCGGCCGTCGAGCAGGCCAGCGGCCTGCTGGCGCTGGCGCGGGACTGCGGTACTCTGGTGGTCCACACCAATATCCGCTACCAGCCCCCGCACTTTGCCGATGGTGGCGTGTGGGTGCGCAAGGCGCCAGTGATGAAGGACATGGTCGAGGGCAACCCACTGGCCGCCTTCTGCGAGGCGGTGATGCCGCAGGCGGATGAAGTGGTGCTGAGCAAGCAGTATGCGAGCGCCTTCTTCGGCACCAGCCTTGCACCGCTGTTGCATGCACAAGGGATCGACACCGTGGTGCTGGCCGGCTGCTCCACCAGCGGCTGTATCCGCGCCAGTGCGGTGGATGCGCTGCAGCACGGGTTCCGGACCATCGTGGTGCGCGAGTGCGTCGGCGATCGCCACAACGATCCGCACGAAGCGAACCTGTTCGACATCGACAGCAAGTACGGCGATGTCGTCAGCCGCCAGGAGGCCATGGAGCAACTGACGCGCCTGGCCGACTGAGCCGGACGCTTTGTACCCATAACAATCGAGGAACGGTGCAGGAACGCCCGTTCCATCGCCGTCCGCTGTGCGGACGGTCGCCCCGCAGGAGCACTCGGGGTCTTGTGACGCTGCCCTGGACAGCCGCCTGTAGTGTGCGGCGCTCTTGGAGCGTCGAAAACTGCTGGCCTAAAAACAACCACAAAGTCGCCGCCAGGAGACAAGAAATGCCAATTGCGAATGCAACCGCGGTCCACAGTGCAACCGACCATGGCACACAAGCGCTCTACCGCAAGATCACATGGAGGCTCATTCCTTTCCTGTGCTTCTGCTATCTCGCGGCCTATCTGGACCGCATCAACGTCGGCTTCGCCAAGCTGCAGATGCTCGAAGACCTGCAGTTCAGCACCGCAGCCTATGGCCTGGGTGCCGGGCTGTTCTTCGTCGGCTACATCATCTTCGAGGTGCCGAGCAACCTGATCCTGGAGCGCGTCGGTGCCAAGCTCTGGATCGCACGGATCATGATCACCTGGGGCCTGCTGTCGGCCTGCACCATGTTCGTGTCCACCACCACCCAGTTCTACATCCTGCGCTTTCTGCTCGGGGCCGCCGAGGCGGGCTTCCTCCCGGGCGTGCTGTACTACCTGACCATGTGGTATCCGACCTACCGGCGTGGGCGCATCATCGCGCTGTTCATGATCGGCTTGCCGCTGTCGAGCGTGATCGGCGGGCCGATCTCTGGCTGGATCATGGGCCACTTCGACCAGGTCCACGGCCTGCATGGCTGGCAGTGGCTGTTCCTGCTCGAGGCGATCCCCAGCGTGTTGCTCGGCATCCTGACCTTCTGGGCCCTGCCGAACAATTTCCAGCAGGCCAAATGGCTGTCGGACGATGACAAGGCGCAACTGGCCAGTGACCTGGCTGCGGACGATGCCGAAGGCAAGGGCAGCAAGCACAGCTTCCGCGATGGCTTCTTCAACCTGAAGGTGTGGATGCTCGGTGGCATCGATTTCTCGATCCTGCTCAGTGCCTATGCCATGGGGTTCTGGATGCCGACCTTCATCCGCGATGCAGGCGTCAGCGACACCTTCCACATCGGCTTGCTCACTGCGATTCCGAGCCTGGCCGCGCTGCTCGGGATGCTGATGATCGGCGCCAGTTCCGACCGTCATCGCGAGCGTCGCTGGCACATCATCGTGCCGTTCATCATCGGCGCCATCGCCATGGCCAGCAGCACCTTGTTCAGCCAGAACCTGGTGATGACCGTGGCGTTGTTTGCCATCGCATCGGCGGCGATCATCGGCGCGGTGCCGGTGTTCTTCAGCCTGCCGGCGACCTTCCTCAAGGGCACTGCCGCGGCCACCGGTTTCGCCCTGGCCTGTTCGCTGGCCAATATCGCGGGCCTGGTGAGCAACTCGCTGATGGGCATCGTGACCGATCTCACCGGCACCTCCCATGCGGCATTGTGGGTGTTCGCCGGCTGCCTGATCCTGAGCTGCTTCCTGGTGATCGCGCTGCCCGCGAAGCTGGTCAACCGCTAGCGGTCGACCGCTTTTCGCAACGGTAGCTTGGCGGGCCCTGGCGCCCGCCTGATCCCTTCATTACGCCATCCGCACGTCGGCGGCCTTCAGGCTGCCGCGGTGGATCGCTGTTGCCCGAATCCAGGAGTCGCTCCCCATGCACGTACAGATTTCTCAACGTTTTTCATCGGCTACCCGACTGGCCGGTGGCTGTGTCGCCGCGGCGCTGTGCCTCGATGCTTCTGCCGAAGACAGCGGTTTCATCGAAGGCGCCCGCGCCACCTTGCAGGCGCGCAATTACTTCTTCAGCCGCGACTATGCGGATATCAAGGGCGCCAGCACCCAGTCGCGTACCCAGGAGTGGGCGCAGGGTTTCATCCTCAATGCCAGCTCCGGCTATACCCAGGGGACGGTGGGCGTCGGCCTCGATGTGACCGGGCTGCTCGGTTTCAAGCTCGACAGCAGCCCGGAGCATTCGAAGTCGGGGCTGCTGCCGAGCCTTGCCAGCGGCAAGTCGGCGGACGAATACAGCCGCCTGGGTGCGGCGATCAAGTTCAAGGTGTCGCAGACCGAGCTCAAGGTCGGTGAGCTGATGCCCAACCTGCCAGTGCTGTTGTTCAGCGACCTGCGCCTGCTGCCGCCGACGTACCAGGGGGCGATGCTCGAGTCCCGCGAGATCGCCGGGTTGACCTTGAACGCCGGCCAGTTCCGCTCCACCAGCCTGCGCGACTCGTCCAACAGCCAGAAGATGTACGCGCTGGTCAACGACCCGATCAACCCGTCGCGGCTGGCGCGCTTCACCAGCGACCGCTTCAACTACGTCGGCGCCGACTATGCCTTCAACGACAACCGCACCAGCGTCGGGGTGTGGCAGGCGCAACTGGAGGATATCTACCAGCAGCGGTTCTACAGCTTCAAGCACGCCGAGCCGGTGGGCGACTGGACGCTGGGTGTCAATGCCGGGTACTTCGATGCCCGCGAGGACGGCCGCAAGATTGCCGGTGACTACGACAACCATGCCTTGTTCAGCCTGTTCTCGGCCAAGACCGGCGGGCATACCTTCTATGTGGGCTACCAGCAGATCGGCGGCAAGGATGGCTTCATCCAGGTCGGGGCCAACACCAACCCGATGGGCAACACGCTGCCGACCTACGAGTTCTCGGCGCCAGGGGAACGTTCGTGGCAGGTGCGCCATGACTACAACTTCGTGGCCCTGGGCATTCCCGGCCTGACCTCGACCCTGCGCTATGTGAAGGGCGGGGATGTGGACACCGGGCTTGGTTTCGAAGGGCGTGACCGGGAGCGCGATCTGGACCTGGCGTATGTGGTGCAGAGCGGGCCGCTGGCCGGGCTGGGAGTGCGGGTGCGCAATGTCATGGCGCGGTCCAACTACCGGACCGACATCGATGAGAACCGGTTGATCCTGAGTTATACGGTGAAGTTGTTCTGATCGAGGTGTGCTGAGTCAGTACCGGCCTCTTCGCGGGCAAGTCGCAACGGAGAACCGCTCCCCCTGTGGGAGCGAGGGCTCGGCGCTCCGGCTTGTCCCGCGAATAAGATAACGCGCTGCATGGCACCGGCTTCGCCGGTGATCGCGGGACAAGCCCGCTCCCACAATTAGCACCGCAGTATTCAGAAGTTGCGGAGCTCTTGTAGGGGCAACTGTCTTGCTCAAAATCTAAAGACCAGCCCAATCCCTGTGGAAGCGGCCTGGTCCCGCGAACACGGGCGTAGCCCGTGCCAGGCAGCGCGGCGTCTGCCTCGCGGGACAAGTCGGGGCGACGAACCGCCGCTCCCATAGGCTAACTCAATCCCCAAGCCCAAGCCGCTCGACCAGCGCCGCCGCATACCCCGGCAATCCGGCAAAATCCCGTGCACACAGCTGCAGCCGACGATTGGCCCAGTCTTCCTCCAGGGCCACCCAGCGCAAGGGCAGCACCCCCTCCCAGCGTCTCACCGAGGCCAACGGCACCACGCCGACCCCGGCGCCCCCAGCCACCATGCGGATCACACCGTCAAAACCTTCGGCCCGCACCCGTACCTGCATGCGCCGCCCGAGGCGCAGAGACTGTTCTTCGAGGTGCAAGGCCAGTGCGCTGTCCGCACCCAGCCCCACATGGCCATGCACCAGGCTGTCGACGAAACGGGGCGCCGGGTGTCCATTCAGCGGATGCGCCAGGGGCATGATCAGCACCAGCGGGTCTTCGCGAAACGGCCGCACCTGCAGGTGCTCGCTTGGTGCCGCGGTGGAAATGATGCCCAGGTCCGCAGTCCCCTGGGTGATCGCCTGCACGATGCGCAGGCTCGGCTGCTCCTGCACATCGACGCTGACGCCCGGGTACTCCACCAGGTATGCAGCCAGCAACTCCGGCAAGTACTCGGTCAGCGCCGCGGTATTGCACAGCAGGCGCACCTGCCCCTGTTGGCCCTGGGCGTACTGGCCGAGGTCGTATTGCAGCCGCTCGACCTGCTGGGCAATCAGCCGCGCATGCTGTAACAACGCCTGGCCCGCTGGCGTTGGCTGTACCCCTCGGCGGTTGCGCTCGAGCAAGGGGATGCCCAGCGAGGCTTCCATGGCACGGATGCGCGCACTGGCCGCAGGCAGCGAAAGATGGCTGCGACGGGCACCGGCGGTGATGTTGCCGCATTCGAGGGTATGACGGAAAAGACTGAGGTCGATCAGGTCGAAATGCATGTGCCTCTGTCCTGGCAAGAGTCTGGCTGAGTATATGGCAGATTTTCACTGTGCTCGCGGCAGCCCAGGATAGCGCCATGAATACCTTTATCGCGTTGTATCAGAACATGGGGCCGGCATTGTCACTGCTGGTGATCATCACCTTTGCCATGGCCGGTGCGGTCAAGGGCGTGATCGGCCTGGGGATGCCGACCATCGCCATGGGCATGCTGGGGCTGGCTATGCCTCCTGCGCAGGCAGCGGCACTGCTGATCGTGCCCTCGACCCTTACCAACCTGTGGCAACTGGCCTCGGGCGGGCACTTGCGCGGGCTGCTCAAGCGCCTGGGCAGCATGCTGGTGATGATCGTCGCCGGTACGCTGCTGGGCAGCCTGTGGCTTGGCATCGACAGCGGCCCCTGGGCGGCGCATGCGCTCGGTGGTGCGCTGTTGATATATGCCCTGTACGGGCTGGTGGGGCCGGGCTTGCGCGTACAGCCACAGTGGGAGTGCTGGCTGGGGCCGCTGTGCGGCCTGCTGACTGGTGTGGTGACGGCGGCAACCGGGGTGTTCGTGATACCGGGGGTGCCCTACCTGCAGGGGCTGGGCCTGGATCGTGACGCGCTGGTCCAGGCGATGGGCCTGTCGTTCACGGTCTCGACCCTTGCGCTGGCGCTGGGCCTGGCCGGGCAGGACGCGCTCGACGGCCCGGCCCTGGGTGCGTCATTGCTGATGCTGGCCCCCGCCTTGCTGGGCATGTTCGCCGGCACCTGGCTGCGCCAGCGCATCAGCGCGGCACAGTTCAGGCGCTGCTTCTTCGTGGGCCTGGCGCTGCTCGGCGGGCACCTGCTGATCAACGGCTAGCGGAGGAAGCGCTGAGCATCTCGATCATCTGGATATCGAAGTCGCGCTCCAGGTAGTCCATGCGCTTCTCGAAGAACGCGGCCATGTGCGGCAGGGCCGAGTGCACGTCGAGGGCGGCCTTGTCGGCCCAGACCTCGTAGAACACGAACAGGCTCGGGTCTTCCTTGTCGCGCAGCATGTGGTACTCGATGCAGCCGGGCTCCTGGCGGCTCGGTTCGACATAGGCGCGGAACAGGGTTTCGAAGGCTTCGGCCTTCTCAGGACGGGTCTTGGCTTTGAGGATGAAAGCGAACTGCTCACTCATGGCGATGGCCTGTGCGGGGGAAAGTGAGCAGATTGTATTGCAATAATCTGATGTCTATTCGTGACTTTTAGGCAAATGTATTTTGCCGCCAGCCGGCTTTTTCCTTCGCCTGCGACTGCCTAATCTGCCGCCATCACTTTTGACTCGGTCGGCAGGCGTCCTTGCCTCGGACCGACCCAGACCTACGAGGCTCCCCATGAAAAAGATTCTTCTACTCAACGGCGGCAAACAGTTCGCTCATTCCGACGGCCGCCTGAACCGCACCCTGCACGAGGCCGCGCTGGCCTATCTGGACCGCGCCGGTTTCGACGTGCAGCAGACCTTCATCGACGGTGGCTATGACGTCAAGGAAGAGGTGCAGAAATTCCTCTGGGCGGACGTGGTCATCTACCAGATGCCGGGTTGGTGGATGGGCGCGCCCTGGACCGTGAAGAAGTACGTCGATGAGGTCTTCACCGAAGGCCACGGCAGCCTGTATGCCAGCGATGGTCGCACCCGTTCCGATGCCTCGCAGAAGTACGGCAGTGGCGGGCTGATCCAGGGCAAGCAGTACATGCTCTCGTTGACCTGGAACGCGCCGCAGCAGGCTTTCGACGATCCGACCGACTTCTTTGAAGGCAAGGGTGTGGATGCGGTGTATTTCCCGTTCCACAAGGCGAATCAGTTCCTTGGCATGACCGGCCTGCCGACCTTCCTGGCGGTGGATGTGATGAAGCGCCCGGATGTACCGGCAGCGCTGGTGGCGTACGAAGCGCACCTGAGCAAGGTGTTCGGCAAGGCTGAGTGACGAGGCGGCCACACTTGCGCCGTGACCGCCCAGCAGCTATCAATCAGCACTACCCCAAGCCCAAGGCCACCGCGTGAAAACCCGATCCGAAGAACTCCAGGTATTCGTCGCCGTCATCGACTGCGGTTCGATCTCCGCCGCCGCCGAGCAGATGGGCCAGACCCCGTCGGCGGTCAGTCGCACCCTGTCGCGCCTGGAGGGCAAGCTTGGGACCACGCTGGTCAATCGCACCACCCGGCGCATGGACCTGACCGAAGAAGGGCGTTTCTTCCTCGAGCGTTCGCGGGTCATCCTCGAACAGATGGACGACATGGAAGAGCGCCTGTCGATGAACCGCCAGACCCCGTCCGGGCGTCTGCGGATCAACGCCGCCGCGCCGTTCATGCTGCATGCCATCCTGCCGTGGATCGGCGAGTTTCGCCGCCAGTACCCCGGCATCGAACTCGAGCTCAATACCGACGACCTGATCATCGACCTGCTCGAACAGAGCACCGACGTGGCCATTCGCATCGGTGAGCTGGCCGATTCCAGCCTGCACGCGCGCTCGCTGGGGTGCAGCCCCGTGCAGGTGCTCGCCAGCCCGGATTACCTGGCCCGGCGCGGTACACCGCAGAAGGTCGAAGAACTCAGCACGCACTGCCTGCTGGGGTTCAGCGCACCCGAGACCCTCAATCAGTGGCCGTTGCGCCATGCCCAGGGGGACCGCTGGGCGATCCGTCCGGCGATCCTCGCCTCCAGCGGCGAGACCTTGCGCCAGCTGGCACTGGCCGGTGAAGGCATCGTTAGCCTGTCACATTTCATGACCCACGAAGACATTCGTGCCGGTCGGCTGCAGGTGGTGCTGGCCGAGGCCAACAACGGCTATCGCCAGCCGATCCACGCGGTCTACTACCGCAACACCCAACTGGCGCTGCGCATCCAGTGCTTCCTCGATTTCATCCAGCGCAAGCTATCGATGTACGCCTGCTGAGTTACCTGAACGCGACAGATTTGCCCAAAGACGCCTCCTTTCCTGTGTGCCGTTTGCTTAGTCGCAACGCTTGAGCCTTAAATGAGTGCTCGACAAAAACAACACCAAGGAAGTGTCATGCGTATCGTCATGTTCCAGTCCCTGGCCCTCGGGGCCGCGATCCTGAGCTGTTCTTCCGCCTATGCCGTGACACTCGAAGGTGGCGCGGTGGCGGCGCCCGATCAATATGGCGCACAGGTAGCCGCCGACATTCTCAAGAAAGGCGGCAACGCGGTGGATGCCGCGGTCGCCACTGCGTTCACCCTGGCGGTCACCTACCCCGAAGCCGGCAACATCGGCGGCGGTGGCTTCATGACCCTGTTCGTCGACGGCAAGCCGTACTTCCTCGACTACCGTGAAGTCGCGCCCAAGGCCGCCACGCGCAACATGTACCTGGACGACAAGGGCGAGGTCATCGAGAACCTCAGCCTGGTCGGCGTACGCGCTGCTGGCGTGCCTGGCACGGTGATGGGCCTGTGGGAGGCGCACCAGAAGTTCGGCAAGCTCAAGTGGAGCGAGCTGCTCACCCCGGCCATCGGCTATGCGCAGAATGGCTTCAAGATCGCGCAGAAGCAGTACCAGTACCGCGACGATGCCCAGGGCCTGTTCAAGACCGCCACCAACTTCAACGACTACTTCGGCGACATGAAGGTCGGCGAGCTGTTCAAGCAGCCCGAGCTGGCCAAGACCCTGGAACGCATCGCCGACAAGGGCGTCAGCGAGTTCTACCAGGGCAAGACCGCCGACTTGCTGGTGGCGCAGATGCAGGCCGACAAGGGCCTGATCACCAAGGAAGACCTGAAGGACTACAAGGCCGTGTGGCGCGACCCGATCGCCATCGACTGGCGCGGCAATGTGGTCTACACCGCGCCACCGCCAAGCTCTGGTGGCGTCGCCCTGGCTCAGCTGTTGGGCATCAAGGAAGACCGTGCGGCCGATTTCAAGGGTGTCGAGCACAACTCGGCCAAGTACATCCACCTGCTGGCCGAGATCGAGAAACGCGTGTTCGCCGACCGCGCCGACTACCTGGGCGACCCGGCCTTCACCAAGGTGCCGGTCAAGGAGCTGGTGGCCAAGGACTACCTGGCCAAGCGCGCGGCGCAGGTCAACCCCAAAGCGATCTCCGCCACCGACCAGGTCAAGCCGGGCCTGGAGCCGCACCAGACAACACACTTCTCCATCGTCGACAAGCAGGGTAACGCGGTGAGCAACACATACACCCTGAACCTCGACTATGGCAGCGGCGTGGTGGTCAAGGGCGCGGGCTTCCTGCTCAACGACGAGATGGACGATTTCAGCGCCAAGCCTGGAGCGGCCAACGCCTTCGGCGTGGTGGGTGGTGATGCCAATGCCATCGAGCCGGGCAAGCGTATGCTCTCGTCCATGAGCCCAAGCCTGGTCACCCGCGACGGCAAGCTGACCCTGGTGGTCGGTACGCCGGGTGGTTCGCGGATCTTCACCTCGATCTTCCAGGTGATGAACAACCTGTACGACTATGGCATGCCGCTGGAAAAAGCCGTGGCCGCCCAGCGTGTGCACCACCAGCTGCTGCCCAAGGACACCATCTATTTCGACAGCTATGCACCGCTCGAAGGGCAGGTGGCAGAGGATCTGAAAAAAATGGGCTACGTGCTTGAGGACCAAGGCTGGGAGATGGGTGATATCCAGGCGATTCGGGTCACCGGCGAGAAGCTCGAGACCGCGTCCGATCCACGCGGGCGCGGGGTTGGGTTGATCGTCAAGTAATACCGTGCAAGCCCGCCTCCACAGGTATCCCACCGCGCTCAACGGCAGTGGGAAACCTGTGGGAGGTGCTTCAAACGCGGAAGTGGCTGACCATCGTCTGCAACTGCCCACCCAGCCGCGCCAGCTCCACGCTTGACGCTGCTGTCTCCTCACTGGCCGCCGCCGTCTGCTCCGACACATCGCGCACATTCATGATGCTGCGGCCGATCTTGTCGGCCACGGCGCTCTGCTGCTCTGCCGCAGCGGCAATCTGCTGGTTCATCGCCTGAATTCCCGACACAGTGCGGGTGATGCTGGCCAATGAGGTGCCAGCCTTGCGGGCCAGTTCCACGCTGCTGTCGGTCAGCCCGCTGCTGCCTTGCATGGCGGTGGCCACGCGCTGGGTGCCGTTCTGCAGGCTGGCGACCAGTTCTTCGATCTCTTCGGTGGACTTCTGCGTGCGCTGGGCCAGGGCCCGGACCTCATCGGCGACCACCGCAAAGCCGCGCCCGGCTTCACCGGCACGCGCCGCTTCGATGGCGGCATTCAGTGCCAGCAGGTTGGTCTGCTGGGCCACCGACTTGATCACGTCCATGACGCTGCCGATCTTCTGGCTTTCCTGTTGTAGCAGGTTCATCGCCTCGGTGGAGTGCTGTACTTCAGCGGCCAGACGTTCGATCTGGCCGATGGCCTCGTTCACCACCCTGTCACCGGCACGGGCCTCGCCATCGGCCTGCGTGGCGGCTTGGGATGCCTGCTCGGCATTGCGTGCGACTTCCTGCACGGTCGCGGTCATCTCGTGCATGGCAGTGGCGACCTGGTCGGTTTCGACCTTCTGATTGTTGACTCCGGCACTGGTCTGCTCGGTCACTGCCGACAGTTCCTCGGCGGCGCTGGCGATCTGGGTGACGCCGTCGCGGATACCGGTGATCAGTGCGCGCAGGGTTTCGCCCATGCCCGCGATGCCCTGCTGCAAGGTGCCGAGTTCGTCACGCCGGGTGATGTGCAGGCGCTGGGTGAGGTCGCCTTCAGCGATCTTCTTCACCACTTCGAGGGTTTCCTGCAAGGGGCGGGTGATCTGGCGGGTGATGATCACGGCGCCGAGCAGGCCGAACACCAGCGCCAGCAGCGCCACGCCGAGTTGCAGGTTGCGCGCCTGGGCGGTATCGACATCGCGCCTGCCAAGTTCGATCTTGTACAGCTCGTCGCTGCGCTTGGTGATCTGCGCCTGCTCCTCGATCATTTCCTGGCGTGCCGTGGCGATCGCCGCCCGGGCGTCGCGTACCTGCTGCTCGGCGTCGGGTTTGCTGGCGATGGTGCGGTAGCCCTGGCGCATCTTGTCCAGCGAGGCGCGGTACTGGTCGATGTAGGTGGCTTGTTCGCGCAGCAGTTGCAGGCTCTGGGGATGGTCGAAGCTGGCGAGCAGTTCCTGCTTGTGCTGGTCGAAGGTGTCCAGGCGGGCTTGCACGGTGGTGGCGGCGCTTTCGTCGCCGTCGGCGAGCATGTATTGCAGGCGTGCCACGCGCAGGTTGTTCAGGTGCGTTTTGAACTGGGTGATCTGCCCCATAGAGTTGCTGCGTGCGACGAGGTTTTCCAGGCTGTTCCAGCCGGTCAAGGCCAGTGCGGTGGTGAATAGAAGGACCAGGCTGAAGCCCAGCATCAGTTTGAGTTTGACGCTGATGTTGGCAAACCAGTTGCTCATGGAGGTTCCCCGGGGAAAGCGCCTGCTCGCGGGACTTCGCGTCATTCGGCTTTTGTTTTTGTGATGGGCCCTCCGTTGCCGCAGAAGAGATATCGGCAATATTTGCAGGAGCTGAAACGCCATTCAGCAGATTTTTTGGGGGAAGGATGGGGGCCGCGACGCGGCCCCGGAAGGCGTGTGGTCAGACGCGGAAATGGCTGACCAGGGTTTGCAACTGCCCACCCAGCCGCGCCAGCTCGACGCTGGAGGCCGCCGTCTCGTCGCTCGCAGCGGCGGTCTGTTCGGACACATCGCGTACGCTGAGGATGCTGCGGCTGATCTCTTCGGCCACGGCACTCTGCTGCTCTGCGGCGGCGGCGATCTGCTGGTTCATCGACTGGATGCCCGATACGGTGCTGGTGATGTTCTCCAGCGACGCGCCGGCCTTGCGTGCCAGTTCCACGCTGCTGTCGGTCAGGGTGCGGCTGCCGAGCATGGCGTTGGCCACCTGCTGTGTGCCGTTCTGCAGGCTGGCGACCAGCTCTTCGATCTCTTCGGTGGACTTCTGCGTGCGCTGCGCCAGGCCACGCACTTCGTCGGCGACCACGGCGAACCCACGCCCCGCCTCACCGGCGCGAGCCGCTTCGATGGCGGCGTTGAGCGCCAACAGGTTGGTCTGTTCGGCCACTGACTTGATCACGTCCATGACACTGCCGATCTTCTGGCTTTCCTGTTGCAGCAGGTTCATCGCTTCGGTGGAGCGGTTGACCTCGGCGGCCAGGCGCTCGATCTGGTCGATCGCCTCGCCCACCACTTTGTCACCGGCACGGGCTTCGCCGTCGGCGTTGGTCGCTGCAAGCGACGCCTGTTCGGCGTTGCGCGCGACTTCCTGCACGGTGGCAGCCATTTCGTGCATGGCGGTAGCGACCTGGTCGGTCTCGACCTTCTGGCTGTTGGCACCGGCGCTGGTCTGCTCGGTCACCGCCGACAGCTCCTCGGCCGCACTGGCGATCTGGGTAACACCGTCACGGATGCCGCTGATGAGGTCACGCAGGGTCGTACCCATGCGCGCAATACCTTGCTGCAGCACGCCCAGCTCGTCGCGGCGAGTGACTTGCAGGTTGTGGGTCAGGTCGCCACCGGCGATCTTCTCCACCACGGCGAGGGTCTCGCGCAGCGGGCGAGTGATCTGGCGGGTGATGATCACGGCGGCGAGTACGCCGATGAGCAGGGCCAGCAGCGTCGCGCCGATCTGCAGGGTGCGGGCCTCGGCACTTTCGATGTCACGGCGTTCGAGCTGGATCTTGTAGAGGGCGTCACTGATCTTGACGATATCGCCACCCTGGGTGGTCATCTCCTGGCGTGCCAGGGCGATCTGCGAGATGGCATCGCGGAACTGACGCACCGAATCACCATAGGCGCGCACGGCGAGGTCGAATGCCTGGATACGCGGGCCGTCGTTCGGCAACTGGCGCTTGAGGCCGTCGATTTCGGTCAGTGCCAGGTCGAGCTGGCGCAGGGCGGCCTGTTCGTTGGCGTTGCTCGGATCTGAGATGTAGTTGCGCACGTCCAGGCGTACCTGGGTCAGCTGTTGGCGAGCCTTGCTGACGGTCAGGTACTGTTGCAGGCGGCCGGCATCGCTTTCCTCGCGGGTCAGCACATCGTTGCCGATGGCGGCGACGGCTTCCACGGCCTTGGTGCCGTTCTGGTTCATGCTGTCGCGGGCGCCAAGGGTGGTCTTGTAGGCGGCACGCATCTTGTCCAGCGATACGCGGTACTGGTCGATGATACCGCCCAGCTCGCGCAGCAGCTTGACGTTTTCCGGGCTCTTGAAGGTGGTTACCAGGTGCTGCTGCTGTTTGTTGAAGATATCCAGCTTGGTCAGCACGTTGGCTGCCGCGGTGTCGTCGCCGTCGGTCAGCATGTATTGCAGACGCGCCACGCGCAGGTTGGTCAGGTCAGTGTTGAGGCGGGTAATGTCGCTCATCCAGTTGCTGCGATTGATGAGGCTGCCCAGGCTGGTCCAACTGGCCAGGGCCAGCAGGCCGGTCAATACCAGGACCAGACCGAAGCCCAGACCGAGTTTGAGGTTCACGCTCTTGTCGGCAAACCATCTGTTCATGCACGCTCTCCAGAAAATGTGTCTTGCAAAATCTCACGTCGCCGGGCGTTGTTCTTATAGGGGCCAGCTGAAGGGTCCATGGGTTATCGGCCGAATTGGCTGTGGCTGAAACGTTTTTCAGCAGAAAATGACCCATTGGTCGTATTGCATTCTGGAGAGGCTCTGCAACGCCCGTTGCAGCGGGGCGTTACAGGTTGCGTGCGCTGAAGGTGTCGCAGCGGTTCAGGTCGCCGCTGGCAAAGCCAGCCTTGAACCAGCGTACCCGCTGCGCCGAGGTGCCATGGGTGAAGGAGTCGGGCACCACGCGTCCCTGACCCTGTTGCTGCAGGCGGTCGTCGCCGATGGCGTTGGCGGCGTTGAGCGCCTCTTCGACATCGCCGGGCTCCAGCCAGTTGAGGCGTTTCTGCGCCTGGTAGGCCCAGACACCAGCCAGGCAGTCGGCCTGCAGTTCCTGGCGTACCAGCAGGCCATTGTCGCCTTCCAGGCGCTGGCCGCTGCGGCGCGCGGCATCGACCTTGGCCGAGACGCCGAGCAGGGTCTGCACGTGGTGGCCAATCTCGTGGGCGATCACGTAGGCCTGGGCGAAGTCGCCGGCGGCGGCGAAGCGGGTTTCCATTTCACGGAAGAACGACATGTCCAGGTACACCCGCTGGTCAGCCGGGCAATAGAAGGGGCCGACCGCCGAGGAGGCGAAGCCGCAGGCGGAGCTGACCTGGCCGCTGAACAGCACCAGCTTGGGATCGCGGTACTGCTTTCCGGCCTGGGCGAACAGGGCTTTCCAGGTATCCTCGGTGTCGCCGAGGATCGAGGCGACGAACTCGGCCTGTTGGTCATTGGCCGGCGGTGCCTTGCCGCCAGCGCCGCTGGGCGCTGCCTGCTGCTGCTCCATCTGGCCGGCAAGCTGGCCGAGGATCTGCAGCGGATCCTGGCCGGTGAGCCAGCCGATGCCGACGATCAGCAGCACGGCACCCAGCCCCAGGCCCTTGCCACCGCCGAAGCGCATCCCACCGCCACCGCCTTCGCCGCGTGCATCCACTACATTGTCGCTGCGTCGGCCTTTTCGCCAGTCCATAGAAGTTCTCCGCTGTGAGGGTCGTGCCTGGCTGAAGGGCCGTTGGGCTCTGCGCAGCCAGCACCGCAGTCCATCCAGAATAGTCCAGCGCTTCAGATCGGGAGGTCTGGTGAAAAGTTGCATAACCAAATGGTTATGTCTGGCGCGCATGTTTTCAGTTTTCGCCCTGCGCGACCTGCCGGAAACTGCACGTCCGCCTGCCACGCACAGGTGGTTCGAACAATTCCAAGAGAGGAAAACGGCATGCCCGCCCAGGACACCAGCCGCTTCGTGATCCGTGATCGCAACTGGCACCCCAAGGCCTTCACGCCTGATTACAAGACATCCATCGCCCGCTCGCCGCGCCAGGCGCTGGTGAGCATTGCGCAGTCGGTCAGCGAAAGCACCGGCCCGGATTTTTCCCACCTGCGCTTCGGCGAGCACGACCATGACCTGTTGCTGAACTTCAACAATGGTGGCCTGCCGATTGGTGAGCGCATCATCATCGCCGGGCGGGTCGTCGACCAGTACGGCAAGCCGGTGCCCAATACTCTGGTGGAGATGTGGCAGGCCAACGCTGGTGGTCGCTACCGCCACAAGAACGACCGCTACCTGGCCCCGCTCGATCCGAACTTCGGTGGCGTCGGTCGCTGCCTGACCGACCGTGACGGCTACTACAGCTTCCGCACCATCAAGCCCGGCCCCTACCCCTGGCGCAACGGCCCCAACGATTGGCGTCCGGCGCACATCCACTTCTCCATCAGCGGCCCTTCGATTGCCACCAAGCTGATCACCCAACTGTATTTCGAAGGTGACCCGCTGATTCCGATGTGTCCGATCGTCAAGTCGATCGCCAACCCGGACGCGGTGCAGCGCCTGATTGCTCGGCTCGACATGAGCCACGCCAACCCGATGGACTGCCTGGCCTACCGCTTCGACATCGTGCTGCGTGGCCAGCGCCAGACCCACTTCGAGAATCGCTGAGGAGATCCGTCATGCCTATCGAACTGCTGCCGGAAACCCCCTCGCAGACTGCCGGCCCCTATGTGCACATCGGCCTGGCCCTGGAAGCCGCTGGTAATCCGACCCGCGATCAGGAAATCTGGAACCGTCTGGCTCGTCCGCAGGCCCCGGGCGAGCACATCCAGCTGATCGGCCAGGTGTACGATGGCAATGGCCATCTAGTGCGCGATTCCTTCCTCGAGGTGTGGCAGGCCGATGCCAACGGCCAGTACCAGGACGTGTTCAACCTGGAGAACGCCTTCAACAGCTTCGGCCGGACCGCCACCACCTTCGATGCGGGTGAGTGGACCCTGCACACAGTCAAGCCAGGTGTGGTGAACAATGCCGCCGGGGTGCCGATGGCACCGCACATCAACATCAGCCTGTTCGCCCGGGGGATCAACATCCACCTGCATACCCGCTTGTATTTCGATGACGAGGCCGAGGCCAACGGCAAGTGCCCGGTGCTCAACCTGATCGAGCAGCCGCAGCGGCGCGAGACACTGGTCGCCAAGCGCTGTGAGGTGGATGGCAAGACAGCCTATCGGTTCGACATTCGCCTCCAGGGGGAAGGGGAGACGGTGTTCTTCGATTTCTGAAGGGCGCTACTCAACAAAAATGGGGGGGGGGGGGGGGGGG
>NZ_JABWRO010000108.1:0-19294 GCF_014268985.1 Pseudomonas sp. RW10S2
GTGGGAGCGGGCTTGCCCGCGAAAAGGGCATCCGTTGATTTCAGTCATTCAAGAATCGCCACTGCACCGCCAAGATCGTGGCGATCTGTCACGCCCGCACCTTTGCAGTGCGTGTTAGCCTAACCGGCTTTCGCTCACAAGAAGACTGACCCTCAATGGAATGCAGCCTATGACCCGGACCTCATCCCCCCAGGCAGATGACCAGCATCTGCAACGCAACCTGACCAACCGCCATATCCAGCTCATCGCCATCGGTGGCGCCATCGGCACCGGCCTGTTCATGGGCTCGGGCAAGACCATCAGCCTCGCCGGCCCATCGATCATCTTCGTCTACATGATCATCGGCTTCATGCTGTTCTTCGTCATGCGGGCGATGGGCGAGCTGTTGCTGTCGAACCTCAACTACAAGTCGTTCATCGACTTCTCCGCCGACCTGCTCGGCCCCTGGGCCGGCTACTTCACCGGCTGGACCTACTGGTTCTGCTGGGTCGTCACCGGCATCGCCGACGTGGTGGCGATCGCCGCCTATACACAGTTCTGGTTCCCCGACCTGCCGCAGTGGATACCGGCGCTGACCTGCGTGGCGGTGCTGCTGTCGCTGAACCTGGTCACGGTGAAACTGTTCGGCGAAATGGAGTTCTGGTTCGCCCTGATCAAGATCATCGCCATCCTCGGCCTGGTCGCGACCGGGCTGTACATGGTCGTCACCGGCTTCCAGTCGCCGAGCGGCCACACGGCCAGCCTGGCCAACCTGTGGAATGACGGCGGCATGTTCCCCAATGGCCTGTTCGGTTTCTTCGCCGGTTTCCAGATCGCGGTGTTCGCCTTCGTCGGCATCGAGCTGGTGGGCACCACCGCCGCCGAAGCGAAGAACCCCGAGCGCACCCTGCCGCGGGCGATCAACTCGAT
The DNA here is from genome assembly GCF_014268985.1 of Pseudomonas sp. RW10S2. Lineage (NCBI taxonomy): Bacteria > Pseudomonadati > Pseudomonadota > Gammaproteobacteria > Pseudomonadales > Pseudomonadaceae > Pseudomonas > Pseudomonas sp. RW10S2. The sequence goes on from NZ_JABWRO010000108.1 coordinate 910, forward strand.
CCCGATCCGCATCATCGTGTTCTACGTGCTGGCGCTGATTGCGATCATGGCGGTCACGCCCTGGCGCGACGTGGTGCCGGGCAAGAGCCCGTTCGTCGAGCTGTTCGTGCTGGCTGGCCTGCCGGCAGCGGCGAGCATCATCAACTTCGTGGTTCTGACCTCGGCCGCTTCGTCGGCCAACAGCGGCGTGTTCTCCACCAGCCGGATGCTTTACGGCCTGGCCCAGGAAGGCGATGCACCGAAGGCCTTCGAAAAACTTTCGCGGCGCGCCGTGCCGGCCAACGGCCTGTACTTCTCCTGCCTGTGCCTGCTGCTCGGCGCGGTGCTGATCTACCTGGTGCCGAACGTGATCGAAGCCTTCACCCTGGTGACCACGGTGTCGGCGGTGCTGTTCATGTTCGTCTGGACGCTGATCCTGCTGTCGTACCTGAGCTACCGCAAGCAACGTGCGGCGCTGCACGAGAAGTCGATCTACAAGATGCCTGGCGGGCGCTTCATGTGCTACGTGTGCCTGGTGTTCTTCGCCGGCATCCTGGTGCTGCTGAGCCTTGAGGCCGACACCCGTTCAGCGCTGGTGGTGACGCCGATCTGGTTTGTGATCCTGGCGGTCACTTACCAGTTCGTGCGCAGCAAGCGCCAGCCACGAGCGGTGGTGCGCGACAACTGATCTGCACAGGGCTGCTCTGCAGCCCTTTCGCGGGCAAACCCCGCTCTCACACTCATGGTGTGCAGTTTCACTTCGCCCCCAGCGCGCTGCGCATAAACTGCTCACCCTCTGGCCCCAATCCTGTGCAGGCTCGCCGAGCAAGCACCAACCTGGCCCCTGCCAGAGCCCCGCATCGAAGCACAACCCTTCTAATCCGCAGCTTCGCGCACCACGGCACAGCCTTTGCAATCTCCCCTCTGCCAACACCACAACAACTCAGCGGAGAGAGCACATGAAGCGACGCAGTCTGATCAAGGCCTTCACCCTCAGCGCATCGATCGCGGCGATGGGCCTGAGCTGGAGCATCCAGGCGGCCGAGACCATCAAGGTCGGCATCCTGCATTCGCTGTCCGGGACCATGGCCATTTCCGAGACGTCGCTCAAGGACATGGCGCTGATGACCATCGACGAGATCAACGCCAAGGGCGGGGTCAATGGCAAGCTACTCGAACCGGTGGTGGTGGACCCGGCCTCGAACTGGCCGCTGTTCGCCGAGAAGAGTCGCCAGCTGCTGACCCAGGACAAGGTCGCGGTAGTGTTCGGCTGCTGGACCTCGGTGTCGCGCAAGTCGGTGCTGCCGGTGTTCGAGGAGCTCAACGGGCTGCTGTTCTATCCGGTGCAGTATGAAGGCGAGGAGATGTCGCCGAACGTGTTCTACACCGGCGCTGCGCCCAACCAGCAGGCGATCCCGGCGGTGGAATACCTGATGAGCGAAGACGGCGGCGGCGCCAAGCGCTTCTTCCTGCTGGGCACCGACTACGTCTACCCGCGCACCACCAACAAGATCCTGCGCGCCTTCCTGCACAGCAAGGGCGTGGCCGACAAGGACATCGAAGAGGTCTACACGCCGTTCGGCCATGCCGACTACCAGACCATCGTCGCCAACATCAAGAAGTTCTCCGCGGGCGGCAAGACGGCGGTGATCTCCACCGTCAATGGCGACTCCAACGTGCCCTTCTACAAAGAGCTGGCCAACCAGGGCCTGAAAGCCACCGACGTGCCGGTGGTGGCCTTCTCGGTGGGTGAAGAGGAACTGCGTGGTATCGACACCAAGCCGCTGGTCGGCCACTTGGCGGCGTGGAACTACTTCGAGTCGGTGGAGAACCCGGTCAACCAGAAGTTCGTCGCCGACTGGAAGGCCTACGCCAAGGCCAAGGGCCTGCCGGGTGCCGACAAGGCGGTGACCAACGACCCGATGGAGGCCACCTACGTGGGTATCCACATGTGGGCGCAGGCGGTCGAGAAAGCCAAGTCCACCGATGTCGACAAAGTGCGTGAGGCCTTGGCCGGGCAGAGCTTCCAGGCACCGTCCGGCTTCACCCTGACCATGGACAAGACCAACCACCACCTGCACAAGCCGGTGATGATCGGCGAGATCCAGGATGACGGGCAGTTCAGTGTGGTCTGGCAGACCGAGCAGCCGCTGCGTGCGCAGCCGTGGAGCCCGTTCATTCCGGGTAACGACAAGCGACCTGACTATGCGGTGAAGGGCAACTGATTGCACGGGGGCCGCGTTGCGGCCCATTCGCGGGCAAGCCCGCTCCCACAGGTACGGTGCAAGGTCTGGAACCGGCGCGGTCCCTGTGGGAGCGGGTTCACCCGCGAAGAATCCACCACAGATTTCCAGGATTACCCGCATGCTCAGACTCCTGCTCACCCTCCTCCTCCTGCTCCCCCTGGCAACCCAAGCCAGCGAGGGCGAATTCTTCCTCGGCGCCAAGCCCGCCGAACAGGCCAGCCTGCTCGAAGGCTGGGCCGCACAACCCGAACCGGCGCGCCTGGCGCTGCTGGAAAACCTGCGCGAAGGGCGCATCGCCGAAGACGACACGCGCAAGCTGCGCCTGAACAATCGCCTGCGCAGCCTGATTGACAACGCCCTGGCCAGCCATCAGTTGCTCAGCGCCGACAGCAGTGTGCGTCTGGCCGCAGCACGGCAACTGCAAAAGAGCGCGCAACCGGCGCAGATGGCGCTGCTCGACCGTACCTTCGCCAGCGAGCCGAACGCCGCCGTGCACGCCGCCCTGGGCCTTGCCCTGGCCAACCTGCAACTGGGCGCCAGCGAACCTCGGGTACGCCTGGCCGCCGTGCGCCTGCTCGGGGAAACCGGCGACCCGCTGGCCCGCACCCGCCTGGAAGCCCTGCTGCAGCCAGGCGCAGAAACCGACGCCGGAGTGCGCACCGCCGCCGAGACCAGCCTGGCCCAAGTGCAGCGCAAGCTGCTGTTCGGTGAAATCCTCGGCCAGGCGTTCAGCGGCCTGTCGCTGGGTTCGATCCTGCTGCTGGCGGCCCTGGGCCTGGCGATCACCTTCGGCCTGCTCGGGGTGATCAACATGGCCCACGGCGAGATGCTGATGCTCGGCGCCTACAGCACCTACCTGGTGCAGGTGCTGGTGCAGCGCTACGCCCCAGGCGCGATCGAGTTCTACCCGCTGATCGCGCTGCCGGTAGCCTTCGCCGTCAGTGCCGGCATCGGCATGGCGCTGGAGCGCACGGTGATCCGCCATCTGTACGGCCGCCCGCTGGAAACCCTGCTGGCGACCTGGGGCATCAGCCTGATCCTGATCCAGGCGGTACGCCTGCTGTTCGGCGCGCAGAACGTCGAGGTGAGCAACCCGGCGTGGTTGTCTGGCGGCATCCAGGTGCTGCCCAACCTGGTGCTGCCGTACAACCGCCTGGTGATCATCGGCTTCGCCCTGGCGGTGGTGCTGCTCACCTGGCTGTTGCTCAACCGCACGCGGCTGGGGCTGAACGTGCGCGCGGTCACGCAGAACCGCAACATGGCGGCCTGCTGCGGGGTGTCCACCGGGCGCGTCGACATGCTCGCCTTCGGCCTGGGCTCGGGTATCGCCGGGCTGGGCGGGGTCGCCCTGAGCCAGGTCGGCAACGTCGGCCCTGACCTGGGCCAGAGCTACATCATCGACTCCTTCCTGGTGGTGGTGCTCGGCGGCGTCGGGCAACTGGCCGGCAGCCTCTGGGCCGCCTTCGGGTTGGGTATCGCCAACAAGCTGCTGGAGCCGCAGATCGGTGCGGTACTCGGCAAGATCCTCATCCTTGCGCTGATCATTCTGTTCATCCAGAAACGCCCGCAAGGCCTGTTCGCCCTCAAGGGACGGGTAATCGACTGATGAACCAGCCACTGCTTGTCACTGCCACACAAAAGGCCGGCCCCCGGCTGTCGATGGCCATCGGCGTTGTCGTCGTCCTGGCACTGCTGGCCCTGCCGCTGCTGTCGCTGCTGCCTGACGGCCATGCTCTGCAGGTCTCGGCCTACACCCTGACCCTGGTCGGCAAGATCCTTTGCTACGCCATCGTCGCCCTCGCGCTGGACCTGGTCTGGGGCTACGCCGGGCTGCTGTCGCTGGGCCACGGCCTGTTCTTCGCCCTGGGCGGCTACGCCATGGGCATGTACCTGATGCGCCAGGCGGCCGGCGACGGCCTGCCGGGCTTCATGACCTTCCTGTCGTGGAGCGAGCTGCCCTGGTACTGGGCCGGCACTCAGCATTTCGCCTGGGCGCTGTGCCTGGCGGTACTGGCGCCGGGGATGCTGGCACTGGTGTTCGGCTGGTTCGCCTTCCGCTCGCGGATCAAGGGCGTGTACTTCTCGATCATGACCCAGGCCCTGACCTTTGCCGGGATGCTGCTGTTCTTCCGCAACGAAACCGGGTTCGGTGGCAACAACGGCTTCACCAGCTTCCGCACCATCCTGGGCTTCGAGATCACCGCGCCGGGCACCCGTGCGGTGCTGTTCCTGCTCACTGTCGCCCTGCTGCTGGGCAGCCTGTACCTGTGCTGGCGGCTGACGCGCAGCAAGTTCGGGCGCCTGCTCACCGCGCTGCGCGACGCCGAGAACCGCCTGATGTTCTGCGGTTACGACCCACGCGGCTTCAAGCTGCTGGTGTGGGTGCTCAGCGCCGTGCTGTGCGGCCTGGCCGGGGCGCTGTACGTGCCGCAGGTGGGCATCATCAACCCCAGCGAGATGTCGCCGACCAACTCCATCGAAGCCGCCGTCTGGGTTGCCCTGGGCGGGCGCGGCACGCTGATCGGCCCGCTGCTTGGCGCCGGCCTGGTCAATGGCATGAAGAGCTGGTTCACCGTGGCCTTCCCGGAGTTCTGGCTGTTCTTCCTCGGCGCACTGTTCATCCTGGTCACCCTGTACCTGCCCAAGGGCGTGGTCGGGTTGCTGAAGAAAAGGAGCCAGCCATGAGAGGCATCCCTGCGGTTCATCCGGAATTCATGCTGGAGCCGGTCTTCGACCAGGTTGGCACTGGCCGCGACGCCATCGGCCTGGGCCAGCCGCGCAAGGCCGGGCTCGACACCCGCCATGGCACGGTGCTGAGCCTTGAAGACATCAGCGTCAGCTTCGACGGTTTCAAGGCGCTCAACGCGCTCAACCTGTACATCGGCGTCGGCGAACTGCGCTGCATCATCGGCCCCAATGGCGCGGGCAAGACCACGATGATGGACGTGATCACCGGCAAGACCCGCCCCGACACCGGCAGTGCGTTCTTTGGCGACACCCTGGACCTCACCCGCATGAGCGAATACCAGATCGCCCAGGCGGGTATCGGCCGCAAATTCCAGAAGCCCACGGTGTTCGAGGCGCTGAGCGTGCATGAAAACCTCGAGTTGGCGCTCAAGGCCGACAAGTCGGTCTGGGCCAGCCTCGCGGCGCGCTTGACCGGCGAGCAGCGTGAACGGATAGAGCACGTGCTGACGACCGTGCGCCTGAACAGCCTGGCCTCGCGCCAGGCCGGGCTGTTGTCACACGGCCAGAAGCAGTTCCTGGAGATCGCCATGCTGCTGGTGCAGGAGCCGCAGTTGCTGCTGCTCGATGAGCCGGTTGCGGGCATGACCGACGCCGAGACCGAATTCACCGCCGAGCTGTTCAAGGGCCTGGCAGGCACGCATTCGCTGATGGTGGTGGAGCACGACATGGGCTTCGTCGGCAGCATTGCCGACCATGTGACGGTGCTGCACCAAGGCTCGGTGCTGGCCGAGGGGTCACTTGCGCAGGTACAGGCGGATGAGCGGGTGGTCGAGGTGTATCTCGGTCGTTGAACAGAGGGAGTTGTGTCGGCCTTTTCGCGCTCCCACAAGGACAGCGTGATCCCTGTAGGAGCGGGCTTGCCCGCGAAAGGGCCGGCACAGTCAAAGCAGAATTGTCAGGAACCAAACATGCTCAAGATCGACACCCTGCACCAGTACTACGGCGGCAGCCACATCCTCCGAGGCCTGTCGTTCGAAGCCAGGATCGGCGAAGTCACCTGCCTGCTGGGCCGCAACGGTGTGGGCAAGACCACCCTGCTGCGCTGCCTGATGGGCCTGGTCCCCGCCCGCGAAGGCAGCATCGAGTGGGAGGGCAAGCCGATCACCGCGCTCAAGCCCCAGCAGCGGGTGCATGCCGGCATCGCCTACGTGCCTCAGGGCCGCGAGATATTCCCGCGCCTGACCGTGGAGGAAAACCTGCTGATGGGCCTGTCGCGCTTCAGCGCCCGCGAGGCGCGGGAAGTGCCGGCGTTCATCTACGAGCTGTTTCCGGTGCTCGAGCAGATGAAGCAGCGCCGTGGCGGCGACCTCTCCGGCGGCCAGCAGCAACAGCTGGCGATCGGTCGCGCCCTGGCCAGCCGCCCGCGCCTGCTGATCCTCGATGAACCCACCGAAGGCATCCAGCCGTCGGTGATCAAGGAAATCGGCGCGGTCATCCGCAGCCTGGCCCAGCGCGGCGACATGGCCATCCTGCTGGTCGAGCAGTTCTACGACTTTGCCGAGGAGCTGGCCGACCAGTACCTGGTCATGGCCCGCGGTGAAATCGTCCAGCGTGGCCGCGGCGAAAACATGCAGGCCGAAGGTGTGCGCGGGCTGGTAACCATTTAATCTGCAGCATCGACTTCGCGAAGACACTGCCATGAGCTACCTGATCCGTGATGCCCTACCCGACGACGTGGCGGGCATCCTCGACATCTACAACGACGCTGTGCGCAACACCACGGCGATCTGGAACGAAACCCCGGTCGACCTGGCCAACCGCCAGGCCTGGTTCGCCGCCCGCGCCGAGCAGGGTTACCCGATCCTGGTCGCGGCCGACGCAACCGGCGTACTGGGCTACGCCTCGTTTGGCGACTGGCGGCCGTTCGAAGGTTTTCGCCTCACGGTCGAACACTCGGTGTACATCCGCGGCGACCAGCGCGGCAAGGGCCTGGGTCCGGTGCTGATGCAGGCGCTGGTCGAACGCGCCCGACAGTGCGGCAAGCACATGATGGTCGCGGCCATCGAGAGCGGCAACGCTGCCTCGATCCGTCTGCATGAGCGGCTGGGTTTCGTCACGACCGGGCAAATGGCCCAGGTGGGGATGAAATTCGGTCGCTGGCTCGACCTGACGTTCATGCAACTGGCGTTGGACGACAACCGCGAACCACCTCGAAAGGACTGATTCATGAACGCCGCCCAGCTACAGCGCGTCACCCACGAGAGCCTGACCTACTATCGCGACAGCCTGGTGGCGCTGTTGCTCGATGCGGTACGCAATGGGGCTTCGGTAGGGTTTCTGGCGGACATCGACGAGGCCCAGGCGCTTGCGTATTTCGCTGAGGTTCGCAGCCGGCTTGTCAGCGGTGAGCAGTTGCTCTGGGTGATCGCCCAGGGGCAGGAGGTGCTGGCCAGCGTGCAGTTGGGGCTGTGTATGAAACCCAACGGTCTGAACCGCGCCGAGGTGCAGAAGCTGCTGGTGCACAGCCGTGCCAGGCGGCGTGGGCTGGGGCAACAGTTGATAGCGGCGCTGGAGGCCGATGCCCGACGTCTGAACCGCGGGATGCTGTACCTGGACACCGAGGCAGGGTCGGGTGCCGAGGGGTTCTACCGGGCACTGGGGTATGACAAGGCCGGGGAGATCCCCGACTATGCCTGCGGCCCGGACGGTGTGTATCGGGCGACGGCGCTGTATTACAAGGTGCTGGCTGGCGCTTGAAAACACCGCAGTTCTACATCTGGGTGAACCGCCCCAAACGCTGCCTCAACATACTGTTCTCACTGCGCAACTGCTGCACTTCCTGCAGCAACTCCAGCGCCAGCGCCACCCCTTCCCACTCCAGTTCCAGCTCCTGGTGCAGCTTTGCCGCACGCTTGGCCAGCAGCGGCGCCTGATCGTCGAATAACCAGTCCTCCGGGGTGCGCCCGGAGGGTTCGACAATGCCGTGCTCGACGATTTCGATCACACAGTCGGCCGTGACATCGGCCTCCTGACACAAGGTTCGCATGTCCAGTTGAACGATCAGGGTGCTGCTCATGGTCACTTACTCCATTGTGTCCTCGGGTTGAACGCGGCCTTCTCGGAGAGTTTGGTCCACAGTTCGCGAGTGGTCGCATCGGAGGTGCTCGGCATGACCACCTTGAGCTGGGCGTAGAGATCGCCACGCTCGCCCTGCTTGTTCGCAAGGCCCATGCCCTTGACCCGCAGGCGCTGCCCGCTCTGGCTGTCGGGGCGGATGGTCAGGTTGATCTTGCCGGTCAGTGTCGGTACCGCCACCTTGGTCCCCAGCGCCGCCTCCCAGGGGGCCAGCGGCACGGTGATGATCAGGTCGTGACCTTCGACATCGAACAGCGGGTGCGGCGCCATGCGGATGGTCAGGAACAGGTCGCCGTTGGCGCCACCGCCCACGCCCGGAGCGCCCTGGCCCTTGAGGCGGATGCGCTCGCCATCGGTCACTCCGGCGGGGATCTTCACGTTCAGCGTCTTGGTGGTGAAACCGGTGCGCTGCCCGGCAGCGTTGGTCTGCGGGACCTGGAAACTGATCTGCTTGGATTCCTTGCTCAGGGTCTCTTCGAGAAAGACCGCCAGTTCCAGTTCCACGTCCTGCCCTCGCCTGCCGGCACTGCGCTGCTGGCCGCGTGCGCCGCCAAAGGGATTGCCGCCACGGGCACCGAAGATCGAGCTGAAGAAGTCAGAGAAATCGCCGCCCTCGAAGCCGCCACCACCGCCGCGGCTTTCCCAGCCTGGCGGCGCCTGGAACGGCCGGCCATGCTGGCCGCCGTACTTGCGGATCTCGTCGAATTCGGCGCGTTTCTGCGCATCGCCCAGCACTTCGTAGGCCTCGTTGGCCTCCTTGAACTTGTCCTCGGCGTCACGTTCCTTGCTGACGTCAGGGTGATACTTGCGCGCCAGCTTGCGGTACGCGGCCTTGATCGCCTTCTCGTCCGCGCTGGGCTCGACGCCGAGTATCTTGTAATAGTCTTTGAAGTCCATCTAAGGATCACCAGTAGGAATTTTCGTGTTGCATCTGAAGATTGGGGTCAAGCATAGCCTTTCAAGGTTCGCTTGGGTTTGTCTTATGGCAGACGATCGGTCTTGATTCTGTCGGCCACTGGCATAAACTGCGCGGCCGTTTGGCCTCCGGAAGCCCCTCCCCATGTCTGACCTATCCCCGGCTCGCGCCCTTGGCATCGACTTCGGCACCTCCAACTCCACGGTGGGTTGGCACCGCCCTGGCGTCGAATCGCTGATCGCCCTGGAAGAGGGCAAGATCACCCTGCCGTCGGTGGTGTTCTTCAACATCGAGGAGCGGCGCCCGGTGTACGGCCGCCTGGCCCTGCACGAGTACCTGGAAGGCTACGAAGGCCGCCTGATGCGCTCGCTCAAGAGCCTGCTGGGCTCCAAGCTGATCAAGCACGACACCAGCGTGCTGGGCAGCGCCCTGCCGTTCAAGGATCTGCTGGGCATGTTCATCGGCGAGCTGAAGAAACGCGCCGAGGCCAATGCCGGGCGCAGCTTCGACCAGGTGGTGCTGGGCCGCCCGGTGTTCTTCGTCGATGAAGACCCGGCGGCCGACCAGGAGGCCGAGGATACCCTCGCCGAAGTAGCGCGCAAGATCGGCTTCAAGGACGTGTCGTTCCAGTACGAACCGATCGCCGCAGCCTTCGACTATGAATCGGGCATCAGCCGCGAAGAGCTGGTGCTCATCGTCGATATCGGCGGCGGTACTTCGGACTTTACCCTGATCCGCCTGTCGCCCGAGCGCCACCTGGTCGATGAGCGCCAGGATGACATCCTCGCCACCGGCGGCGTGCACATCGGCGGAACCGACTTCGACAAGCAACTGAGCCTGCAGGGCGTGATGCCGCTGTTCGGTTATGGCAGCCGGATGAAGAGCGGCGCGCTGATGCCGACCAGCTACCACCTGAACCTGGCGACCTGGCACACCATCAACGCCCTGTATTCGCAAAAGTCGCAACTGGCCCTGGGCAGCATGCGCTACGACATCGAGGATGCGCTGGGCATCGACCGCCTGTTCAACCTGATCGAACAGCGCGCCGGGCACTGGCTGGCAATGGAAGTGGAGGCCAGCAAGATCGAGCTGACCGACCAGGCCAGTCGGCGCATCGACCTGGGCCGGGTCGAGCCGGGCCTGGCGGCGGACCTGACCCGCGGCCTGTTCGAGGACGCCATCGACGGCCTGCTGCAGCGGGTCCGTGGCAGTGTCAGCGAGCTGCTGGCCAAGGCTGGGGTCAGTGAAACGCAGGTGGATACGGTGTTCTTCACCGGGGGTTCGAGCGGTATTCCGGCGCTGCGCAACAGCGTTGCGGCGATGCTGCCCAATGCGCGGCATGTGGAAGGCAATATCTTCGGCAGCATTGGCAGCGGGCTGGCCATCGAGGCGCGCAAGCGTTACGGGACAATTTGATCCTTTGCCTGTACTGGCCTCTTCGCGGGTAAACCCGCTCCCACAGGGTTACCTATGCCTTGAAGGCAGCGGAGAACCTGTGGGAGCGGGTTTACCCGCGAAGAGGCCAGTACAATTTCAAGCATCCCCTCAGACCAGCTCCATACGCCTGAGCTCACTCTTCAGGTAGGCATAGTAGATCGGCCCCGCCACCACCCCCGGCAAGCCGAACGCCGCTTCGAACACCAGCATCGCCAGCAACAGTTCCCACGACTTGGCCCTGATCTGCCCACCGACGATCCGCGCGTTGAGGAAATACTCGACCTTGTGGATGACGATCAGGTAGCCCAGCGCCGCCGCCGCCACCCAGATCGACAGCGACAGCCCGACGATGGTGATCAGGGTGTTGGACATCAGGTTGCCGATCACTGGCAGCAGCCCGAGCAGGAAGGTCAGTACGATCAGGGTCTTGGTCAGCGGTAGGTGCACGTCGAACAGCGGCAGCACCACGGCGAGGAAGATGCCGGTGAACGCCGTGTTAAGCAGCGAGATCTTGATCTGCGCGAAGACGATGTTGCGAAACGCCTGCACCAGCAGGCTCAGGCGCTCGAACAGCGCGGCGGCCAGCGGCTTGCGTCGGGACAGGTCGGGCAGCCGCTGCAAGGCGATGATGGCGCCGAGGATCATGCCGATCAGCAGGGTCACGAACATGTGTGCCATGCCCTTGCCAACCAGTTGCAGGTCGCTCAGGTGGCTGCGGATCCAGTCGCCGATGGCCACCTTGAACTCTGCCGCGCTGGCCGGCAGGTAACCCTCGATGAACGGCGGCAACTGCCCCCGGGCGCGCTCCACCAGGCCCATGAACTTGTCCAGCGAGGCGCCAGGGTTTTCGGCTTCGTGCAGCAGAAAGCTGAAAGCCCCGGCAATCAGCAAAGTCAGTGTGCTCACCACCAGGGTGCCGAGCAGCGCCACCGCCAGCCAGCGCGCCCGTTGCCCGGCGATCAGCGGCTGCAGGCGCGGGGTGAGCATGTTCACCAGCTCGAACACCAGCAGGCCCGCGAGCAGGCTCGGCAACAGCTTGAGGGGCAACGCCAGGAGCAGGCCGGCAACGACGATGATGCAGCTGGCCAGGGTGATCTGGCGGGGGGTGAAAGTCATACAGCCTCGGCGGCAGACAGCGGAAAGACCCGCAGTCTGCCAGCCTTCAGGCGACAGGCATAGGCGCAGGTCACTTCTTCTTCAAGCATTCGCTCATGAATGCCTTGCGCTCGTCGCCCTTGAGCGCCGTGGCCTTCGGGTCGGCGTTGCAGGCCTTCATGCGCTCCTGCGGCGTGGCTGGCTTGGCAGGCTCGGCTTTTTTCAGGCAGGTGCTCATGAACGCCTTGCGCTCGTCACCCTTGAGCTCCTTGGCGGTCGCGTCGGCGTTGCAGGTCTTCATCTTTTCCTGTTGCGGGGTGGCGGCGAATCCCTGGCCGACGATCGACATCCCCAGTACCAGCAATGAAACGTGCAGCATCTTCATGGAGTGGTCTCCTTGTCCCGCGCAGGATGCGCGGTCGTCGAGCTGAGTGTAGACAACAATTCCTACATCCCTGATCGCACCCGCCGCCGGTACTGCTCCGGCGTGCATCGGGCCTGGCGCTGGAACATGGCGATGAACGCCGAGGCACTGCTGTAGCCCAGGTCGAAGGCGATGCTCTGGATCGGCGTGCCGGTCTCCAGCGCTTCGATGGCGCGCAGAAAGCGCAGGCGCAGGCGCCACTCACCAAAGCTCATGCCCAGTTCGCGGATGAACTGGCGGGCCAGGGTACGCTCGCTGACATGCACCAGCCCCGCCCAGTGGCCGAGCGGGCGGTTGTCGCCGGGTTCGGCGTGCAGGGCCTCGAGCACCTGACGCAGGCCGTCGCTGCGGGCGAAAGGCAGGTAGCAGGTTTGCGTGGGTGCCAGCAGCAGTTGGTCGAGCAGTACCTGGACCAGACGCTGGTCGCGTTCGTCCTGGGCGATCTTGAGGTCACGACGGGCGAAGTCGCCGAGGATCGCCTTGAGGATGTCGCTGATCGCCAGGCTGCAGGGCTGGGAAGGCAGCTCGGCGCACAGGCTGCGGTCGAGATAGACCGAGCGGAACACGACGGCCTGCGGGTTGTAGCAACCGTGTTCACGGTCAGGCGGCACCCAGACCGCATGGTTTGGCGGCGAGATGAAACGCTGGCCGTCAACATCCAGGTGCATGACGCCGTGGGCGGCATAGTTGAGCTGGCCCCACGGATGAAAGTGCGGGGCGCTGACCGTGTCGGCGCCGAACTCGTCGTAGCGAAAGTACACCGGGGCCGGGAGCTCGGGGAAACGGGGATGGTCGAGGTATTTGGCGGACATGCTGTCTGCTTCATAGGGTGAGTTGTCTGGATGGGAGTATAGCCTTGCAGACAGACAGTGGATAATGGCGAGCATCTGCGGTGGTTTTTCGCGGACAACCTCACTCCCGCAAAAGCCCGCACCGAAACAGCAATTCCCACGAGTCAAAGCCTCATGAACTACAGCTTCCCCGTCCTGGCGATTCTTATCTGGGCCGGCAACACCGTCGTCACCAAGATGTCCGCCGGAGCGATCTTTCCCGCCGAGATCGGCTTCTACCGCTGGCTGCTCGCCGGCCTGCTGCTCACCCCGTTCCTGCTGCCACAGGTGTGGCGCAACCGCGCGGCGATCCGAGCGCAGTTGGGCAAGCTGTTCGTCCTCGGCGTGCTGGGCATGGTCATGTACCAGAGCATGGCCTACTTCGCCGCCGGCATCACCAGTGCCACCAACATGGGCATCATCCTCTCGCTGATGCCGCTGATGTCGCTGGCCCTGTCGATCGCCTGGCTCGGCCAGCGCCTGACCTACGGCGCCTCGCTCGGCGCCCTGGTGTCGTTCTTCGGCGTGCTGGAGGTGGTGTCCGCCGGCAACCCCGGCGCGCTGCTGCACCAAGGGCTCAATGGCGGTGACCTGCTGATGCTGGTCGCCACCTTCGCCTACGCCCTGTACAGCGTGCTGCTGAAGAAATGGCAATTGCGCCTGCCACAGATGCAACTGCTGTACATGCAGATCTGGATGGCGATCCTGGTACTGCTGCCGATGTACCTGCTGTCAGAGAAGACCGGGCTGACCGCGAACAATATCGGCCTGGTACTGTACGCCTGTGTACTGGCGTCGATGATCGCGCCGCAGTTCTGGATGCAGGCCGTGCACAGGCTCGGGCCGACCCGCACGACCCTGTTCTTCAACCTGTTGCCGGTGGTGACTGCCGTGATCGCCGCCGGGGTCCTGAACGAGCAGTTGGCCAGCTATCACTTGTATGGCGGCCTGCTGACACTGGCCGGGGTCATCCTCGCCGAACGCTGGACCACCCCCGTGCGCCGCGCGCCTACAGCCCGGCATCCTTGAGTCGGGCAGCGTGCTCGGTGAACAGGCGCACCGGGTCGACGCCCTTGCCCACGGCACCGAACTGCTGGTTGACGATGTCCAGGTGATCGAGCGGGTAATCGTCGCCGATCACCTGGCCCAGGTGCGAACTGCAACGCCCGACCATGCCATCGCACTGGCCTTTCTCGCGGGTAAAACTGCGGGCGAACAGGCGGCAGAACCGGTTGCTGCCATCGAAGCGGTTCCAGCCCTTGTCGGTACGCCCGGGCTGCAGGATGCCGGACCAGGAGTAATAGCGCACGCCACCGACCTCGGCGGCCCCCTCGCCGCCCCAGTGCTGCGGCAATCCCTGCGGATACGCCTGGTTGAACAGCGCCACGCCCGAACAGGTCAGCGACTGATGCGAGGCATGCACATCGATGGGTAGCGGATCACGGCGCCAGCCGGTCTCCAGCCACACCAGCAGCAGCGCCAGGCCATGCAGCGCAGCCTTGAGCAGGCGCCCCCGGGCCGAGTCGCCAGGGGCGCTGCGTTCGAGATAATCGGCAAGTTCCGAGCCCTGGTTGGGGCCGGCCACCGAGGTCACTGACGCCACCCGCCCGGGCCTGCAGGCCGCCGCATAGCGCGCACTCAACGCACCCTGGCTGTGGCCGATGAGATTGACCTTGTCTGCCCCGGTGCGCTGGCAGATGTCTTCGATGATCGCCAGCAACTGCTCGCCACGCACCTCGCTGGAATGCAGCGGCGAGACCTGCACTGCAAACACCTGCGCCCCGCCCCGGCGCAACGCCGGGACGATGCCGAACCAGTACGGATAGAGCAGCAACCGCACGAAACCGAGCATGCCCGGCACCAGCACCAGCGGGTAGCGTGTGGCCAGTTCGTTTGCCATCTGCCATTTCTCTCCCTGAACCCTGCCCTTCTCAGAGTAGTCGCCGCTTCGCTTGATGAATCGAACTCCTGACGCGCCGTGCGGTTCCAACCTTAACAGCTACCCGCAACGGACCTTCTGCAAGGAGCGGAACCATGAACAAAGCGATCCTGGCCATTCTTGTCGCAAGCACGACCCTCGCCGCCTGCGGCAGTCGCCCGGAGAACCCGGTGGACTACGTGACCTACCGCGACGAGCCGCTGGTCAAGCAGGTCGAGCACGGCATGACCACGCAAAAGGTCATCGCCATCGGCGGCAGCCCGTCGAACATGAGCGACCTGCCCAACGGCGGGATCTGCAACGACTACATCCTCTACAAGGATGGCAAGCAGCAGCCCTACTACGTGCGCTTCGACGCCAGCGGCCATGTCGATGCCAAAGGCTTCAAGACCTGCAAGCAACGAGAAGAGGACCGCAAGGCCGTCCCCGGCCAGTGAGCCCTCCCGCCCCAACCCCTGATCTGTATGGAGAGAGTCATGAGCAACGTTGAACTGACCGATATCAACACCTTGCGCCAGCGCGCGCGCCAGCATGTCGAGCAAGGCGCGGTCACCGAGGGCTACAACGCCGACCGCCAGGAAATCATCCGCCTGCTGAACGAGTCGCTGGCCACCGAGCTGGTCTGCACCCTGCGCTACAAGCGCCACTACTTCATGGCCAGCGGTATCAAGGCCAGCGTCGCTGCCGAGGAGTTCCTCGAGCACGCGAACCAGGAGTCCGAACACGCCGACAAGCTGGCCGAGCGTATCGTCCAGCTGGGCGGCGAGCCGGACTTCAACCCGGACAACCTGAGCAAAAACTCCCACGCGCAGTACGTGGCCGGCAAGAACCTCAAGGAGATGGTGCTCGAAGACCTGGTCGCCGAGCGTATCGCCATCGACAGCTACCGCGAAATCATCCAGTACATCGGTGACAAGGACCCGACCACCCGTCGTATCTTTGAGGACATCCTGGCCCAGGAAGAAGAGCACGCCGACGATATGTCGGACCTGCTGCAAGGGTTGTAAGCACTGCAGGTGCGGATCGCTCGCGGCAAGGATGTCCGCGAGCAACCTGTAAGCCATCGCGTATCTTTCCCTCTATTTCCCCCTAATTCCTCGCCTCGTTATTTCTTCGGCTTCACCGCCGCAGGCGCCTTGCCGGCCTTCATCCGCTCCAGCAGCGGCGTGCACTGGTTGGGCACATCACCACTCGGAGCGATCAGCGCCAGCAACCCGGCGGCCGGCCCGATCGCCACACCCAGCGCTACCATCCCTGCGCCACGCAAAGCCAGCGGCACAGCCTGCACGCCAGCACTGGGCTTGGCGAACGGCCCACGCACATACAGCGGTGAGCGCAGCGAGAACAGACGCAGGCCCTTGGATTCCGGGGTGACCTTCAGGTCCAGTTGCTCGCTGGCAAAATTCGCCGTGCCATCGATATAGATGATTGCGTTCTCGGTGTCGAACACGAACAGCCGCGTGGTCGCCAGGCCATCCTTGATACCGACGTCGGCCGCTGCGCAGTTGATCTTCACATCCTCGTCACCGAACAGCTTGTCGACCACATAGTTGCCGACGTTGAGCCCGGCGATCTCCATCAGGCTGCGGCTGATCGCGCCATCGTTGATCAGCAGCCGCAGGTCGCCATTGGAGGTGCCCAGCAACGCCGCCACCGAGTTGCCGCGCCCGCTCAGGTCGGCAT
Organism: Pseudomonas sp. RW10S2; assembly: GCF_014268985.1. Lineage (NCBI taxonomy): Bacteria > Pseudomonadati > Pseudomonadota > Gammaproteobacteria > Pseudomonadales > Pseudomonadaceae > Pseudomonas > Pseudomonas sp. RW10S2. Next base: position 17,282 of record NZ_JABWRO010000108.1, read on the forward strand.
CGCCGTTCAGCTCACCGAAACTGGTCTGCATCGGGGCAAAGGTGGGGAACAGTTCCTTGAGCTTGAAACCGCGCGCGGTCAGGCGGGCGCGGCCCTGCATCGGCACCGAGCGGCCATCGAGGCGAATATTGGCATCGAGGTTGCCGCCGGCCACGCCAAAGCGCAGCGGGACCATACGCAGCAGACCGTCCTCGAGCACCACATGGGCGGACAGGTCCTTGAACGGCAACTGCTCGCTATGCACGATGCGCTTGCCAGCGAACGTCACGTCGGCATCCATCGCCCGCCACCGGTCGGTGCGGAACTCCTCTACCGGCAGCACCTTGCCGGTCGGCTGCTTGCTGGCGCCACCACGGGCTTTCTGCTCGGCGTTGGAGTCGGCGCCGATCAGTGGCGCCAGGTCCTTGAACAGCAACTGGTTGGAGACCAGGTTGCCGGAAAGCTTGGGCCGTGGCTGGCTGGCGACGAAGGCCAGGTCGCCATGGATGTCGCTGTCGCCGATCTTGCCGTTGAACCCTTCATAGCGAAAACGCGCGCCCTGCGGATCGTGCAGGTTGGCGGTGAGATGACCGTCGGTGGCATAGGCCGGAGTATCGGGCAGGGTCACGCCAGTCAGTGGATAGAGGTTGCCCAGGCTGCTGCCGGAAAGCTTCAGGCGCAGGTCAAGGGCGCCGAGGTTGCGTGGATCGGTCAAGGTGCCGGCGACCGCTGCGCGCGTATCGCCGACGCGTGCATCGACCTGCAGCGGGAATGGCTGCCTGGCGTCCTGCAGCGCCAGCAGGCCGCCGATCTTGCCGGTCGCGGACACTGCCTGGCCCTTGTAGCGGCCTGCGGCCTTGAGCCCGAACGCGTAGTCCTGTGCCCCACCGGCCTTTTCCGCGCTGGCCTTGCCGACGATCTCGCTGAAAGGGATCGGCTTGCCCAGCGGGTCGATCTGCACTTTCATGCTGGTCTGCAGGGTCTGGTCGTCGAAAGTGACGTTGCCTTGGTCGAAGCCGATGGCGCCGATATCCAGCACCCATTTCGACGGTTCGGCGTTCTCGTCCTTGGGCCCGAAGTCGAAGGTCCAGTTGGCCCGGCCGTCGGCCAGGCGGGTCAGGCTGGCGGTGGGATGGGTGAGGTCGATGCGCGGGATCGAGATCTGCTGGAATAACAGCGGTAGCGGCGACAGGCGAAACTCGACGCGCTCCAAGCCGACCATCTGCGGCTCCTTGAGCCAGTCGGGATTGCCCAGGGTCAGGTCTTCGGCCACGAAGCGCGGCCACGGCACCAAGGCGCGCCAGCCGCCCTCATCGGGCTCGCGCTGCCAGTGCACGGCGAGGTTGCCATTGATGGCGAAAGGCCGATGCAGGGCCTCGGAGACCTTCTCGTTGAGCAACGGCTTGATACGGTTCCAGTCGAAGGTGGCGATCACCACCACCAGTATCGCCAGCAAGGCCGCGAGGATAGCGAGGGTCCAGGTAAAGATTCTGGCGGGGCGCGTCATTGCGGGGCTCTCCTGACTGCATGACATGAAGCGGTGCGGCAAAGGCGTTCATTACTTCGGACTGATGAAAGCCCGCGGGGTTTTATCGATGACAGCAATGATAGCGAAGTTTTTCCTGACCTAATTCTCAGCTTCGGGGATGAAATCGACCCGGGTGTTACCGGCAAAACGGGGTAGCACGTAGCCACCCATCACCCCGAAATCATTGATCCAGAGCCTTTGCGCCCAACCATCATTTCCGTCGATTGTTACCATTAGCCATATGAACTTTTTTCTTGAGTTACCAAGCGTAGCATTGCCCTCGTACCCACTTTCCAGCGTCCCACGAGGAGCACCGAATCATGAAACGCCAACTGCTGCTGAGCCTGAGTCTTTCCATCCTTGCCGCCAACGCCTTCGCCCTGCCGGCTGCCGACCAACACCTGAGCGCCGAAACCCGTTCCAGCTCGGCAGTGATTGCCCAGCCCCTGAAGACCGTTGCCGAAGGTGGCTCGGATCGTCTGATCGAACGTAACAACCGCGTTGCC
>NZ_JABWRO010000109.1:0-19215 GCF_014268985.1 Pseudomonas sp. RW10S2
AATGCAGGTCGAACCTACTCAGAAGCGGTAGGTGAGCGAAGCTCCGATACCGTGAGCGCTGTTCTCGTACTTGGCCTGGTAAGTGCCTTTGGTGGCGCTGGCCAGGTTCACCTTGGTGTCCTCTTCCCACAGGTAGGAGTAGGCCACGTCGATGGTCACGTCGTCGGTCGGGCTGTAGCCGGCACCCAGGCTGAAGATCTTGCGATCGCCAGTAGGGATGCGCGGAGAGCGGTCGTGGTTGTTGGTCGGCGACTGATCGACGGTGAAGCCGGTGCGCAGGGTCCACTCCTTGTTCACCTTGTACGAGGCACCGATGGCGTGAGCCCAGGTGTCGTGCCAGTTCTGCTCTTCACTGATGGTGCCGAACTGGCCGGCCAGCGGGGCAGGGACGTCGTTGGTGACGGTGATGTCTTTCAGGCGGCTCCAACGGGTCCAGGTGCTGCCTGCGTACAGGGTCCACTGGTCGTCGAGTTCGTGGGTGACCGAGAAGTCTACCGACTCGGGCGTCTTGATCTTCAGGTCGGCGTCGAACTTGCTGCCGCTGAACGGGCCGATCAACGCGTTGTTGATCTTGGTCTTGCCTTCGAGCTTGTAGTCGACCATCGAGTGGTAGGTCAGGCCGAGGCGGGTACGGTCGGTGGCCTGGACGAGGATACCGATGTTGTAGCCCACGGCGGTGTCATCGCCCTTGATCTTCACTTCGCCATCATTGCGGCCAGGGGAGCGCGGGTTGATGGTGCTCGAACCCAGCTCGCCCTTGATGCGGTTGATGGTCGGGCCGAAACCGATCGACACCTTGTCGTTGAAGGCGTAGCTGACGGTCGGCTGGAAGGTGACCACTTCGACGTGGCTTTTCTTGCCCCAGTAGCGCGCCGCGTGGTTGCTGCCGTAGTCGGTGACCAGGCCGAAGGGCACGTAGACGCCGAAGCCCAGGCTCCAGTGATCATCGATTGGCTTGACGTAGTAGCCCATGGGCACGCCCACGAACGGCACCATGTCACCGTCCATTTTCCCGCCCAGGTTGCTGCCGCGGCCGGAAATGTCGGTCTTGGCGATGACGGCTGCGCCGCCTACGGTGATCTGTTCGCGCTTGAGGCGCGACATGCCGGCAGGGTTTCCGTAAATGGTGCTGGCATCGTCGGCAGAGGAAGAACGACCCGCAAAACCTGTCCCCATGCCACTGACGCTTTGTTCGTTGAGGGCGAAGCCGCTGGCGAACAGTTGGCTGGAAGCGAGCGCGATTGCGACGCCGAGAGAGGTTTTGAGCATGACTGTTTTCATTATTAGAACTCCTTGGGATCTCCGGGGCGAAAAGCTACCAACAAATCACGCACTACGCCATAGCCTGTATCGGCGGAGATAGAGCGGTTTTGTAGGACAATCCGACCAAAATTCCCTTTTTTCCGGTTTGTGCGTAGGACAGTTCTTAAGATGCCTGGGACATTATCGGATTTACCCAGCAGTGCCAGGCTTGGGTGAAATCACGCAGGCGTCCCTGGGGGTGGAATGTCTGTCGCCAGATTCGCGCCAGACCCAGAAGATCGTCGGCGGCGGGTAGAGGGGTGGCCTGTTCTTCGATGAGCATCCAGGCAATGGCGGTGGCATAGCGCAGGTTGACCGTCAGCTCCAGGTGCGGGCCGCCAAGGAAGGCATGCTGGCTGGCAAGCCCGCGTACCAGGCTTGCCAGCTCGGGGTCGCGGGCCAGGTAGTCGTCCCAGAGGGTCTGATGGCGCGTCTCGCCGATCCTGTACAGGCCGTGACCGCGACGGTCGTGCAGGGCCGCTCCAAGGCTGGACTGGCTGGCGGCGACCCCCAACAGCAAGGCTTCAGCGCTCGCGCTGTGGCGATCCAGGTAGATCAGCGTGGGGCGGATCACATATTGGCTCAACTCGTTCGCAGCGATACCCATGATGCCCTCGAACTGTCAGGGGCCGACGGGCGCTGGAGCTTGGCAGCTAATGGATGATCAGGCCCGCCGGAAGCGGCTCGCACCGCTCGAGTTGAAGTGTAGTGTGATAATCATGGTGTAAAGGGCTGTTTTTAAATCGATTGCTGCCGCAGCGCCTGCGCTATATGCCTTGTGGCAATTAAGCAAAGAGCGTTTCGGGCAGCGATCAGGGTCGCTCATTCATGGGGTGAATCCTCACCCATTCATTCATGCGACCAGCGACTGGCGGGTGCGATCGATTACCGCCTGCAGCGGCTCTGCACGGGTGTAGTGCTCTGGATACAGGCGCTCGGTGTGACAGGCCACGCCGTGTTCGTCGACCAGGGTGAAGCTGAAGCTGCCCTTGCGAGGGGCAACGATGAGGCACTTCAGTGGGGCGAAGGCCTGAGAAAGCGTGCCGAAGGCGCGCTGGATCTGATGGTGATTAGTCATTTTTTTAGATTTCCTGCTCAAGACACGGGTTTCGATCCGTGCACAATAGAAACGTTCCGGTGACGCCTTTATTAAGGGAGGCGAAAAACCTGACCGGAACAGAGCAGCCAGAGGTAGCGCAAGCACAAGTAAGGCGCCGGGCTGACTGGTAGGTACTTCGGAAGGCGGGCAGCATCCCGCGGACCAGGTTCTAGGCCGCTGGGTGAAGATCCCGATCAATCTGTCATTAGGTGATTCGTGCTGGAGCGGCTGTTGCCGTCGAGGGAATCATCGAGTGGGCCGGTCCTGGTTTCAGCGGTGCTACCCGGGGAGGGGGGCAATTCGCAAGGACATTGTGGCCAGAATTGACTTTCAGCTTGGTACTAACGACGGCCACACTACTGGAAGGATTGCCGAATGGCAAGCCCTTTTTGATTTTTCTTCAGCGAAGCCGATCATTATCTCTGTTCGCGGGGCTTCTGTGAAGAGGGCGCGATGCCGTGAAATGGCGCGGTTTTTTCTTCGTGGTGCAAGCCCGGGCACTTCGTTGGTGCACTTGTGCACACTTGGAGTATGACTTGTAACCGTTCTGCAACAAGCTCCCCGGACTCCGCCAATGACTTGACTGAGCCCTTAAGTCAATGAAAAAAAACACTTATTTTGGCTGGTGAAAAAATCGTCAGTTTGACTGTAAGCCCCATTCCACAGGGGTTTGCGGGCGCCAAGGGGGGGTTGTCCACCGAGTTATCCACAGGTTCTGTGGATTGTCCCTAGGGCTTGCTCTAGGACGGGCGTGCCAGCTGTTTTCAGAAGCGTCCGACACTGCGCCGAGGAAAATACCCACGACCTTTCTCTGGGGGGAAAACGTCAAGAAAAGAACCATGAAATATTTTTTCCCAACGCCCCAAGGTTGCACCGGGCCTTTGTCGAAAAAAAGGAGTAGAGTGGCGCGCCTTTCGAATCACCATCGCTGTTGTCATGAATTTTCGTGGTAAATCCCCCGCTGGATCCCCCGCCGTTGCGCCATTGGTTTCCCCCAAGCGCTTTTCCCTGAAAGTGGCCCTGTGGCTGCTCGACAACCCGCGCCTGGGCGACAAGCCCAGCGTCAAGCACCTTGCGGGGCGTATGCTCAAACAACCCGCCCGGCAAGGCGTGGTGGTGGCGCAGAGTCGCCTGGGGCAGATGCTCTGCCGTGACTGCGGCACTGCGCGGGATCGGCGTATCGGCCACGAGCTGCTGCGCCAGGCCGCCCGCGCAGGCGATAGCCGGGCTCAGCTCGAATATGGTCGGTTGTGCCAGGCGCAGGACCCCGAGCAAGCGCGGTACTGGCTGGAGCTGGCGGCAGGGCAGGGTTCGCAGGAGGCGCGGCGGCTGCTTGGGCTGCTGCCTTCGCTGCGATAGCACCGGCAAAAAACCTGTAAGCTGCGCACAATCTAAGCGTTGACCGGAGCAAGCATGGCAGTGGACCTGGCCAGTATTCTATTGGGCATCGTGGCTGCCGCGGTGCCATGTCTGGGGTGGGTGTTGCAGCTCCAGCGTCGGCTCGCTGCCCGCCAGGCCGAAACCGGCCTGATGCAGGAACGCCTGAGTGCCGCGCAGTTGGCCCAGGCCGGCCTGCAGGCGCAGCTCGAGGCCAGTCGCGACGAGATCAGCGACCTCAGCGAAGCCAACAGCCACAAACAGGCGACGCTCGCCGCGCAGAACCGCGAACTGGAACTGTTGCAGATCGATCGCGACAACGCCCGCGATGCTGCCCATGCCTGGAACCTGGAGCGCGCCACCCGCGAAGCCGAACTGCGTCGCCTGGAGGCCCAGGCCGCACGCCTGGACGCCGAACTGCGCGAGCAGCAGGAAAGCCACGCCCAGCGCCTGGACGACTTGCAGGAAGCCCGCGATACCCTGCGTGCCCAGTTCGCCGAGATGGCCACCAAGATTTTCGACGAGCGCGAGCAGCGCTTCGCCCAGACCAGCCAACAGCACCTGGGGCAATTGCTCGATCCGCTCAAGGAGCGCATCCAGGCCTTCGAAAAGCGCGTGGAAGAAAGCTATCAGCAGGAGGCCCGCGAGCGCTTCTCGCTGGGCAAGGAGCTTGAGCGCCTGCAGCAACTCAACCTGCGTCTGTCTGATGAGGCCACCAATCTCACCCAGGCGCTCAAGGGCCAGAAGACCCAGGGCAATTGGGGCGAGTTGATTCTCGAGCGGGTACTGGAGCATGCGGGCCTTGAGAAAGGCCGCGAATACCAGACCCAGGTCAGCCTCAAGAGCGCCGATGGCGAGCGTTTCCAGCCCGATGTGCTGATCATGCTGCCGGGGGACAAGCAGGTGGTGGTCGATGCCAAGGTCAGCCTCACCGCCTACCAGCAGTTCGTCTCCGGCAACGACGAGGCGGCGCTCAAACAGCACGTGCAGTCGTTGCGCAGCCACGTCAAAGGCCTCTCCAGCAAGGATTACAGTCGGCTGGATGGCTTGCACAGCCTGGATTTCGTATTGCTGTTCGTGCCCATCGAAGCGGCCTTCTCGGCAGCGCTGCAAGCTGAGCCGGGCCTGTTCCAGGAAGCCTTCGACCGACAGATCGTCATTGTCAGCCCCACCACCTTGCTCGCGACCCTGCGGGTCATCGACAGCTTGTGGAAGCAGGAGCGTCAGGGCCAGAACGCCCGCGAGATCGCCGAGCGTGCGGGTTGGCTGTACGACAAGTTCGTGCTGTTCATCCAGGACCTGGACGAGCTCGGTGCGCGCCTGCAGCAGGTCGACAAGGCCTACGCCGCAGCGCGCAACAAACTGTGCGAAGGGCGTGGCAACCTGATCAGCCGCAGCGAGCAGCTCAAGCTGCTGGGCGCGCGCGCCAGCAAGAGCTTGCCGGCCGACCTGCTGGAGCGGGCGCTGTCGGATGAGGCGCTGGCCGATGCAACGCTTACTGAACCAGGCTCAGATGCCGATTGAGCAAGGCGCGCAGGGCGGCGGGCTTGACCGGCTTGGCCAGGTAGTCCAGCCCGGCGGCATGCACCTGGGCGATGGTTTCGTTGCGCCCGTCGGCACTGATCACCACGCCAGGGACGGGTTCGCCCAGGCGCGTGCGTAGCCAGACCATCAGGCCGATGCCGGTTTCGCCATCGTCCAGGTGGTAGTCCACCAGCGCCAGGTGCGGGCGCATGCCCTTCAATAGCAGCGCCTCGCACTCGGCCTGATTGCGTGCGGTCCAGACCTGGCAGCCCCAGCGCCCGAGCAGGCTGTTCATGCCGATCAGGATGCTGTCTTCGTTGTCCACGCACAGCACCTGCAGCCCGGCGAGCGGCTGCCCGCCCGGTTCCACTGGCGCTGCGGGCGCTGCCACCGGATGCCTGGCGATCGGCACGCTGACCCGGAACACGCTGCCCTTGCCTGGCCATGAGCGCACTTCCAGGCGATGCCCGAGCACCCTGCACAGACCATCGGCGATTGCCAGGCCCAGGCCCAGGCCTTTTTCGGCGCGGGTCTGATGGCTGTCCAGGCGTTTGAACTCCTGGAAGATCACCTGCAGTTTGTCGTCGGCGATGCCCGGACCGCGGTCCCAGACCTCCAGCCAAAGGTGCTCGCCTTCACGCCGAGCGCCCAGCAGGATCGGGCTCTTGCCGTAGCGCAGGGCATTGGTGAGGAAGTTCTGCAGCACCCGGCGCAACAGTTTCATGTCGCTGGCGACTTGCAGTCGGCTGCCGCGCAAGCGGAATTCCAGGCCTTTCTCGGCCGCCAGTACCTTGAACTCGGCACCTAGGGTGTCGAACAGTTCGTTGAGCGCGAAGGGCTTGATGTCGGGGGTGACCTTGCCGTTCTCCAGGCGCGAGATGTCCAGCAGGTCGCTGATCAGCTCCTCGGCCGAGCGCAGCGAGCTGTCCATGTGCTGCACCAGTTGCTGGGCCTCCTCACTCAGGCCCTCGGCTTGTTGCGACAGGGCGGCGGAGAACAGCCGCGCGGCATTCAGCGGTTGCATCAGGTCGTGGCTGACGGCGGCGAGGAAGCGGGTCTTGGACTGGCTGACCGCCTCGGCATGGCTCTTGGCTTCCGACAACGCCTGGTTCAGTTGCGACAGCTCGTGGGTGCGTTCGGCCACGCGTTGCTCCAGCCCCTCGTTGGCATCCTTGAGCGCCTGTTCGGCTTCGCGGAACGGGGTGATGTCGGTAAAGCTCATGACGAAGCCCCCGCCGGGCATGGGGTTGCCGATCAGTTCGATCACCCGTCCGTTGGGGAACAGCCGTTCGGAGGTGTGCGCCCGGCCCTGGCGCATCCAGTGCAGGCGCCTGGCCACGTGCACCTGCGCCTCGCCCGGGCCGCACAGGCCGCGCTCGGCGTTGTAGCGGATGATGTCGGCGATCGGTCGGCCGACACTGATCAGCCCGTCGGGGTAGTTGAACAGCTCCAGGTAACGACGATTCCACGCCACCAGGTGCAGGTTCTGGTCGACCACACTGATGCCCTGGTTGATGTTCTCGATGGCGCCCTGCAGCAGGGCGCGGTTGAACTGCAGCACCTCGCTGGCTTCGTCGGCGATGCGCACGACGTCTTCGAGCTGCATGTCGCGGCCTTCGATGGCCGCCTTGACCACCGCACGGGTGGAGGAGGTGCCGAGCACGCCGGCAAGCAGGCGCTCGGTGTGTTCGATCCAGTCGCCGTCGGCGTTCTGGTTGGGGTTGAAGCCCTTGCCCTGGCGGTAGGCGAAGCGGATGAAGCTCTGCCGTGCGCGCTCCTCGCCAACGAAGCGCGCGGCGAGGTTGAGCAGATCGTCGATCTGCACCGCCAGCAGGGTGCGGCTGCTGGGGCGAGCGCTGGTTTGCTGGCCGATGAAACGCCCGGCCTGCCAGTGCTCGGAAACCCGGGTGCGCGAGAGGATCGAGACCCAGGCAAAGAGCATGAAGTTGCCCGCCAGCGACAGCACCACCCCTTGCGTCAGCGGGGTGATCGGCAGGTCCAGCGGGTTGCCGTGCAGCCAGGCAAGGCCGGGGAACAACTGCAGCGACCAGCCCAGGCTATGGGCGGCGATCGGCAGCACCAGGGTGTAGAACCACAGGAAGATGCCTGCGGCGAGGCCAGCGAACACGCCACGGCGGTTGGCCTGCTTCCAGTACAGGGCGCCGAGCATCGCCGGGGTCAGCTGGGTGACCGCGGCGAAGGCGATCTGGCCGATGGTCGCAAGGCTCGCGGTGGAGCCGAGCAGGCGATAGCTGACGTAGGCCAGCAGCAGGATGACCACGATGGTCACCCGGCGCACCGAGAGCATCCAGTGGCGGAAGGCCTCGAACGGGCGTTCGGCGTTGGTGCGTCGCAGCAGCCAGGGCAGCAGCATGTCGTTGGAGACCATGGTCGACAGCGCCACTGCCTCGACGATCACCATGCCGGTAGCGGCCGAAGCACCGCCGATGAAGGCGAGCAGGGCCAGGCTCGGGTGGGCCTCGGCCAGCGGCAGGCTGATGACGAAGGAGTCGGAAATCACCGTGCCCGGCAGCAGCATCTGCCCAGCCAGGGCGATCGGCACCACGAACAGTGCGGCCAGCACCAGGTACAGCGGGAACACCCAGCGCGCCAGGCGCATGTCCTGGGGCTCGATGTTTTCCACCACGGTGACGTGGAACTGCCGTGGCAAGCAAATGATCGCCATCATCGCCACGGCAGTCTGCACCACCATCGATGGCCAGTTGATGGTCTCCTGCCAGTAGTTTTCCAGATGGATCGACTGGCGCGCCTGGCTGAACAGGTCGTCGAAACCGTCGTACAGGTTGAAGACCACGAAGGCGCCGACGGCAAGAAACGCCAGCAGTTTGATCAGTGACTCGAAGGCGATGGCCAGCACCATGCCGCGATGGTGTTCGGTGACATCCAGGCTGCGCGTGCCGAAGACGATGGCGAACAGCGCCAGCACCAGCGACACCACCAGCGCCGTGTCCTGCACCCGGGTGCCGGTGGCGTCGGGGGTGGCGCCGATCAGCAGGTTGACGCCAAGCACGATGCCCTTGAGCTGCAGGGCGATGTAAGGCAGCACGCCGACCAGGCAGATCAGGGCCACCACCACCGCGAGCGTCTGCGACTTGCCGTAGCGGGCGGCAATGAAGTCGGCGATCGAGGTGATGTTCTGCTGCTTGCTGATCAGCACCATCTTCTGCAGCACCCAGGGTGCGAAGATCAGCAGCAGCACCGGGCCCAGGTAGATGGGCAGGAACGCCCAGAGCTGCTCGGCCGCCTGGCCGACCGCACCGAAGAACGTCCAGCTGGTGCAGTACACCGCCAGCGACAGGCTGTACACCCAGGCGCGCAGGCGCGGCGGCAACGGCGTGCTGCGACGGTCGCCGTAGAAGGCGATGGCGAACATGATGGCCATATAGGCCAGGGCGACCACGGCGATCAGCCCGCTGGACAACGACATGTAAACTCCGGAGCAAAAAGGAAAACGCGGTCCCGATCAATCAGTCTGGCACGCGGGCGCGGGTTCGTCAGCGCAGACGATGGTCGCAGTGGCAGGTGGTCGCAGGGGCCCCATGTGGGAGCGGGCTTGCCCGCGAAACGGCCAGCGCCGCTCTAAGCCTTTGCCCCTCGCGTCCCCAGCCAATAGAACAACGCCGCCAGCACCACCGACAGCACCAGCAGGTAGAACACCGCCACCGGCACCACATAGCCCAGGGCAAACCCGACCAGCACAGGCCCCAGCGCCGCGCCGAGGTTGGAGAGGTTCTGTGCGCCATAGTAGACGCCGCGCAGATGTTCCGGCGCGATCAGGTCGATGAACATGTACTCGGCGGGAATCACGATGATCTCGCCGAGGGTGAACACCAGCATGGCCAGGCACCAGGCCAGCACCGAGCCGGCCAACGAGAAACCCACCAGCCCGGCGATGAACAGCGCCATGCCAGCCATCAACCAAGGCATCAGGTGCTGGCGGCTGATGCGTCGGCCGATCAGGTATTGCAGGGCGATCACCGTCACCGCGTTGGTCGTCACCAGCACCCCGACCAACCGCGCCGCTTCGGCAGGGCTGGCGGTCACCACCAGGAATTGCGACAGGTAGGCCGTGAACTGGCCGAACACCACCGCGCTGAGCACCCCGCCCAGGGTGAAGCACACCAGGCGCCGGTCCCGCGCCAGCCCCATGGCGACCTGAACAAAGCCGGCACCGGGCCGTTGCGGCTCGCTGGGGCGCAGTTGGCGATCGCCCAGACGCTGGTAGACCAAGCACATGAGCAGGCCGATCAGCGCCGAAACCAGGAACGGCAGATGGCCATCGAGCTCGATCAGCGCCACTCCCAGCAACGGGCCGACGGCATAGCCGATGTTGCTGAGGGTGTACTTGATGGCGAACACCTCGGCGCGCTCATCCACCGGCAGCAGGGCGCAGAATCCGGCCTTGCTGGCGATGTCGACCACCGCCAGGGCGAGGTTGATCAGCACCAGGCACAGGAAGAACAGCGCCACCGAGGGGCTGAACATGGCGACGGCGAACGACAGCGTGAACACCAGGGTTGCGACGATGATCACCGTATGGTTGCGCAGCGTGTCGACCAGATGACCGCCATACAGGCTCAGCAACGAGGCGACGATCAGTGCCCCGCCGATCAGCAGGCCGATATGGCTGACCGACAACTGGAAGCTGTCCGACAGATAGACGACCAGATAGGGCAGGGTGATCGCGCGCGCCAGGGTCAGCACGAAGGTGGTGAGCAGCAGCACGCGGACAGCGGAGGGATAGCGTTTCAGTGCGGCGAGCATTGCCACGTCCTTGTTGTTGGAATTGTCGCAGGCAGCAAGCATAAGCCACCGGCTCTGGCTTGCGCTATATCTGCATAATAGATAACAGATAGAGAAAATAACCGTTATATGGATATTCTTTGCGGGCATAAGATGATTCCACCTTACACGAGGAATCTTGCCATGACCTGCCCACAGACTCGCGCTGCGTCCTTGCGGCCCTTCCACCAGTTGGCCCGCCCGCTGGAAGTGATCCGTCAGTTCACCCCGAACTGGTTTGCCGCGACCATGGGCACCGGTGTCCTCGCGCTGGCCTTGCGGCAGTTGCAGATACCGGCGCTGCATGGCGTGGCAGAAGGGCTCTGGTGGCTGACCATTGGCCTGTTCATCCTGTTCTGCGTGCTGTACGGCGCGCGCTGGTTGCTGTTCTTCGACGAGGCGCGGCGGATCTTCGCCCACTCCACGGTCTCGATGTTCTTCGGCACCATCCCCATGGGTCTGGCGACCATCCTCAATGGCGCGCTGGTGTTTGGCCTCGAGCGCTGGGGCGACGGCGTGCTGCCTTGGGTCGAGGCGCTCTGGTGGCTGGACGTGGCGCTGGCACTGCTGTGTGGCGTGGCAATCCCTTATCTGATGTTCACCCGCCAGGAGCACAGCATCGACCAGATGACTGCAGTGTGGTTGCTGCCGGTGGTAGCGGCCGAGGTGGCGGCGGCCAGTGGTGGCCTGCTGGCGCCGCACCTGGCGGATGTCCATGCGCAGTTCCTGGTGGTGGTGACCAGCTACGTGCTGTGGGCGGTGTCGCTGCCGGTGGCGTTCAGCATCCTGACCATCCTCATGCTGCGCATGGCGCTGCACAAGCTGCCGCCGGCCAACATGGCCGCATCCAGCTGGCTGGCGCTGGGCCCGATCGGCACCGGGGCGCTGGGCATGCTGCTGCTGGGCGGCGATGCGCCCGCAGTGTTCGCGGCCAATGGCCTGGGCAACCTGGGTGAAGTGGCACGCGGGTTGGGACTGGTGGCCGGGATGGTGTTGTGGGGCGCTGGCCTGTGGTGGCTGCTGACCGCAGTACTGATCACTCTGCGCTACATGCGCCAGGGCATGCCGTTCAACCTGGGGTGGTGGGGTTTCACCTTCCCGCTGGGGGTCTACAGCCTCGCCACCCTGAAGCTGTCGGCCTGGCTGGGCCTGGGTTTCTTCACCGTGTTCGGGCAAGTGCTGGTAGCGATGCTGGCGGTGCTCTGGCTGGTGGTGGCGAGCCGCACGCTCAAGGGCGCCTGGCGTGGCGAGCTGTTCGTCTCGCCCTGTATCGCAAATCGTTGAGTGCGTGGATCTTTTAGCGGGTGATCGTTCAAGCCGATAGGCGGAGGATTGACAGCGTTCAGGGCAGCAGGAATACTCTCGGAAAAATTCATATATATGTTTATATAACAAGACCAGAGACAGGCCTCCATGAACACATTGCCCGGTGATGCGCGTCTGCCCCGCTATCAACAACTGCGCGACCATATGGTCGAGCAGATCGCCAATAACCGCTGGCGCCCTGGTGAGGCCATTCCCACCGAAGCGGCCCTTGCCAGTGAGTTCGACATGTCGGTCGGCACCGTGCGCAAGGCCGTCGATGTGCTGGTGACCGAGGGCGTGCTGGAGCGCCAGCAAGGCCGCGGCACCTTCATTCGTCGGCCGCAGTTCCATTCCTCGCTGTTCCGCTTCTTCCGTTTCGAGTCGGCCAACGGCGAGCGTGCCGTTCCCGAGAGCCGCATCCTGTCCATCGAGCCAGTCCCGGCGCCCTCGGCGGTTGCCAGTGCCCTGGGCTTGGCGCCGGAAGCCGAAGTCATTCACATCGTGCGCCTGCGTCTACTCGGTGCCAAGCCGGTACTGGCCGAGGAAATCTGGCTGCCGCGCCAGACGTTCCAGCCACTGCTTGAGGTCGAGCTGGACCGCAAGGGCCCGCTGCTCTACCCGATCTACGAAGAGCTGTGCGGCCAGGTGGTGGCCTATGCCGAGGAGACCCTCACGGCCGAGTCGGTCGATGCCGTTCACGCGCGCCTGCTGCAGATGCCGGAGGGCAGTCCGGTGGTGGTGATCGAGCGTCTGGCCCGTGACTACGCCGGCAAACCGTTGGAATGGCGCCGTTCGCGCGGCCATGCCGAGCACTTCCGCTACCGCATCGATATTCGCTGACCGGGCGCTTCACGCCCCGTTGTGACGTCCGGCGCCGTGCCAGCACGGTGCCGTGGTTCTGCCTGCCCGGCCGGCGTGCGTCCGGCCGCTCTCTGACCTCGCACACACGACATAGAAGGATAAGAAATCATGTTCAGTTGGTACCGCGAAATCACCTCGCGCGAACGCAAGACGTTCTGGGCCTGCTTTGGTGGCTGGTCGCTCGATGCCCTTGAAGTGCAGATGTTCGGCCTGGCCATCCCGGCGCTGATCGCCGCGTTTTCCCTGACCAAGGGCGATGCTGGGCTGATCAGTGGTCTGACGCTGGTCACCTCGGCGATCGGTGGCTGGCTTGGCGGTACGTTGTCCGACCGTTACGGCCGGGTGCGCACCCTGCAGTGGATGATCCTCTGGTTCTCCTTCTTCACCTTCCTGTCGGCCTTCGTCACCGGCTTCTACCCGCTGCTGTTCGTCAAGGCCATGCAGGGCTTCGGCATTGGTGGCGAGTGGGCCGCGGGCGCGGTGCTGATGGCCGAGACCATCAACCCGAAATACCGCGGCAAGGTCATGGGCACCGTACAGAGCGCCTGGGCCGTGGGCTGGGGCCTGGCGGTGGGGCTGTTTGCGCTGATCTATTCGCTGGTGCCGCAGGAGTTCGCCTGGCGGGTGATGTTCTTCGTCGGCCTGCTGCCGTCGCTGCTGATCATCTGGGTGCGGCGCAACGTATCCGAGCCGGACAGCTTCCAGCGCCTGCAGAAGGAAAAGGCCATTCCCGTCAGCTTCACCAAGTCCATGGCCGGCATCTTCCGTCCTGAACTGCTGCGCGTGACCCTGCTGGGCGGGCTGCTGGGTTTGGGTGCCCATGGTGGTTACCACGCGGTGATGACCTGGTTGCCGACCTTCCTCAAGACCGAGCGCAACCTCTCGGTGCTCAACTCCGGCGGCTACCTGGCGGTGATCATCTTCGCCTTCTGGTGTGGTTGCGTGGTCAGTGGCCTGCTCATCGATCGTATTGGTCGGCGCAAGAACATCCTGCTGTTCGCCCTGTGCTGCGTGCTGACGGTGCAGGCCTACGTGTTCTTCCCGCTGAGCAATACGCAGATGCTGTTCCTCGGCTTCCCGCTGGGCTTCTTCGCCGCCGGTATCCCCGCGAGTCTGGGGGCGTTCTTCAACGAACTGTACCCGGCCGACGTGCGCGGTGCCGGGGTGGGCTTCTGCTACAACTTCGGCCGGGTGCTGTCGGCCGTGTTCCCGTTCCTGGTCGGTCACATGAGCGAATCCATGTCGCTGGGGGCAGCCATCGGCATCGATGCCGGCATCGCCTACGGCGTGGCAGTGATCGCCGCACTGTGCCTGCCGGAAACCCGCGGTCGCAACCTCGAGGCCCCTGCCTCGCCGCAGGTTGCGGGTGCGGTCGCCAAGTAACCTTCAATCGTCCCGAATGAGCATCATGCCGCAAACCCCTATATCCCCATTCACCGCGATCGACAGCCACGCCCACGTGTTCAGCTGTGGGCTGAACCTGGCAGCAGAGCGCCGTTACGCACCCACCTACGATGCGCCGCTGGGCGACTACCTGGCCCAGCTGGCCGGGCACGGTTTCAGTCATGGCGTATTGGTGCAGCCGAGCTTTCTCGGCACCGACAACAGCTACCTGCTGGCGGCGTTGCAAACTGCGCCCAGGCAATTGCGTGGGGTGGTGATGCTCGATCCTGGCGTTGCGCGCGACACCCTTGAGCAGATGGCGCGCCTCGGTGTACGCGGCGTGCGCCTGAATCTGATGGGGCAGGCCTTGCCTGATCTGCGCGACGCCGGTTGGCGGTCACTGCTGGAGCTCATCGGCGATCTGGGCTGGCATGTCGAACTGCATCGGCAGGTGGTCGATATACCGGCACTGGTGCGTGCCTTGCAGCCATATGGTGTGGATATCGTGATCGATCACTTCGGCAGGCCGGATGCACGCCTGGGGTTGGGGCAGCCGGGGTTTGCCGAGCTGCTGACCCTGGGCGGGCAGGGCAAGGTGTGGGTGAAGGTGTCGGGGATCTATCGCCTGGGTGGCTCGCCCGAGCAGAACCTGGACTTCGCCCGCCAAGCGCTGTGCGCCCTGGAGGCGCACTATGGCGCGGACCGGTTGATGTGGGGCAGCGACTGGCCGCATACCCAGCATGAGTCGGTGATGAGCTTTACGGCGGTGGTCGAGCAGTTCGATGCACTGGGCTGCTCGCCTGCGCTGCGTCGGTCGCTGTTGGTGGACACGGCGCGGGGGCTGTTCGGGTTCGCGTAGGGGCAACTGTCTTTTTCACAATCTAAAGGCCAGCCCAATCCTTGTAGGAGCGGGCTTGCCCGCGAACACGGGCGTAGCCCGTGCCAGGCAGCGCGGTGTCTTTTTCGCGGGCAAGCCCGCTCCTACAAGAGGTTCTCGGTCTGTCAGAGGCGGAACCGGCTGATCATCTGCTGCAATTGCCCACCCAGTCGCGCCAGTTCGACGCTGGACACCGAGGTCTGCTCACTGGCCTCGGCGGTCTGTTCGGAAATATCCCTCACCGTCACCACGCTGCGGCTGATCTCCTCGGCCACAGCGCTCTGCTGCTCGGAGGCTGCCGCAATCTGCTGGTTCATCAACTGGATGCCCGATACCCGCTGAGTGATGCCCTCCAGCGCAACGCCGGCCTCACGTACCAGCGCCACGCTGCTTTCGGTCAGGCTCTGGCTTTCTTCCATCAGGTCGCTGACCGAGCGCGTGCCTTGCTCCAGGCTGCTGATCGCCGATTCGATTTCTTCGGTCGAGGCCTGGGTGCGCTGGGCCAGGCTGCGTACCTCGTCGGCGACCACGGCAAAACCACGACCGGCCTCGCCAGCGCGGGCGGCCTCGATGGCGGCGTTGAGCGCCAGCAGGTTGGTCTGCTCGGCCACGGCCTTGATCACGTCCATCACCTTGCCGATGCGTTGGCTTTCGTTGCGCAGGGCGTCCATCGCCTCATTGGTGGCATCGACCTGGCTGGCCAGGCGGCCGATCTGGGTCACGGCGCGGGTGACCACACTGTCGCCTTCGCGGGCCTCGAGATCGGTGGCGCTGGCGGCCACCGAGGCTTCGCCAGCATTGCGCGCCACTTCCTGCACGGTGGCGGCCATTTCCTGCATCGCGGTGGCGACCTGGTCGGTCTCCTGGCGCTGGCTGCTGGCGCCGGCGCTGGTTTGCGCGGTGATCGCCGAGAGCTCTTCGGTAGCACTGGCAATCTGCGAGATGCCGTCGCGCACGCCGCCGATCAGTTGGCGTAGCTTGGTAGTCATGCCATGCAGGCTGTTCTGCAACTGGCCGAGTTCATCACGGCGACTGCTGCTGGGTTGTTCGCCCAAGTTGCCGTCGGCCACCTCCTCCAGGGCGTGCAGGACCCGTTGCAGCGGCTGGCTGATCTGCCGGGCGATCAGTATCGCCAGCAGGGCGCCGAGCAGCAGGGCGAGGGCGGTGGTGGCGAACTGCAGCGTCTTGGCGAACTGGCTGTCATTGACCACGGCCACCGCCTGGCTGTCGAGCAATTGGCCGATCAGGGTGGTGAGGGTCGCGACGTCATTGCCCATGTTGGCGCGGTAGTCCATCAGGTTGCGGGTTTCGCCACGGAAGGCCTCGACGGCGGCGGCGTAGGCACGCACCTGTTCGTTCAGTTGGCGGAATTCGTCGGCGAACTGGCCATTGAATGTCGCGGTCAGGGTCGGCAGGTCGTTCACCGTGGTGGCGATCTGCGCATTCATCACCTGCTCGGTGTCTGCGTTGGTGTTGCCGGTGTAGCCACGTACCTGGTAGCGCAGCAGGATCAGGTTCTCGCGGATCTGATTGATCGCTTCGCTGCGCACGTAGCGCTGTTCGGCATCGGGCAACGCGCGGACCTGCTTGCGGATGCCGTCGATCGTGGCGAACGACTGGGTTGCAAGCCCACCCATCTCTTTTTGCGCCACGCGCATGATGCGGTACGACTGCAGGCTCTGTTCCTGGTTGCGGGCATAGGCCTGCAGGGCCTGCTCGGCCTTGTCGAGGGTCTGCAGGTTGGTCGCGTTGCGCATGATGCCGTGGAGTTTCGTCAAACGGGCCTGGAAGGCCGCCAGTGTCTGTTGCAACGCCTTGTCTTGTGCTTCGTCGCCACTGGACATGGCGTGTTGCAGGCGCGCCTCGCGCAGATCGCCCAGGGCATCGTTGAGGGCGGAAACATCGCTGACCACTTCGCTGCGCCGCACCATGCTGCCCAGGGCGTCCCAGCCAATCAGCGACTGGGCCAGGGTCAGCACGAGGACCAGGCCAAAACCGAGGCCGAGTTTGTGTGCGATCTTCAGATCGCCGAACCAGGTGAACATCTGCTGCTGTACTCCTTTTCTTGTGCATTGGAGGAGAGCCGAAGGCTGATCCTGTTACCGGATTTAGTCATCTATATGAATTATCGGCAGCCTTGCAATAATCTGAAAAGAGTTTGCAGAAAAAATAATGGCATATAGCCATTAATCGATTCGTTGTGTGTCATGTGGTTCGCAGGCCAGTTGCCAGGGATGGGAAATCCCGTGCAGATTTGTGGCTTCTCGCGATGAGCAGACCTCCAATTGACAACGCCCTCTCAGGAACAAGGACGATGAGTCATTCCTCGCAATTCACCTTGCTCGGCAAGCGGCGCTTTCTGCCGTTCTTCATCACCCAGTCGCTGGGTGCCTTCAACGACAACCTGTTCAAGCAGTCGCTGATCCTGGCGATCCTCTACAAGCTCAGCCTGGAGGGCGACCGTTCGATCTGGGTCAACCTTTGCGCGCTGCTATTCATCCTGCCGTTCTTCCTGTTCTCGGCGCTGGCCGGGCAGTTTGGCGAGAAGTTCGCCAAGGATGCGCTGATCCGCGCGATCAAGCTGGCTGAAGTGGTGATCATGGTGATTGGCGCGGTGGGCTTTCTCAGTGATCACCTGGAACTGATGCTGCTGACATTGTTTGCCATGGGCACTCATTCGGCGCTGTTCGGGCCGGTGAAGTACTCGATCCTGCCCCAGGCCTTGCGCGAAGACGAACTGGTCGGCGGCAACGGGCTGGTGGAAATGGGCACCTTCCTGGCGATCCTGGCCGGCACCATCGGTGCCGGGGTGATGATGTCCTCGGGCAACTACGCCACGGTGGTGGCCGGAGGCATCGTCGGCACTGCGGTGCTCGGCTACCTGGCCAGCCGCTGGATCCCGCGGGCGGCGGCGGTGGCGCCGCAGATGAAGCTGGATTGGAATATCTTCAAGCAGTCCTGGGCCACCTTGCGCCTGGGCTTGGGGCAGACCCCGGCGGTGTCGCGCTCGATCGTCGGCAACTCGTGGTTCTGGTTCGTCGGGGCGATCTACCTGACGCAGATCCCGGCTTACGCCAAGGACTGGCTGCATGGCGACGAGACCGTGGTCACGCTGGTGCTGACGCTGTTCTCGGTGGGCATTGCCGTGGGGTCGCTGCTGTGCGAACGCCTGAGCGGGCGCAAGGTGGAGATCGGCCTGGTGCCGTTCGGCTCGTTCGGCCTGACCCTGTTCGGCCTGCTCTGGTGGTGGCATTCGGGTGATGTGCCAGCCGCTGCTGCGCCACACGATTGGCTGAGCCTGTTGGGCATGAGCCAGGCCTGGTGGATCATGGTCTCGATCGTCGGGCTTGGTGTGTTCGGCGGTTTCTACATCGTGCCGCTGTACGCCCTGATCCAGGCGCGTACGCCTGAAGACCAGCGCGCCCGGGTGATCGCCGCGAACAACATCCTCAATGCCCTGTTCATGGTGGTCTCGGCGATCGTCACCATCGTCCTCTTGAGCCTGGCCGACCTGAGCATCCCGCAGCTGTTCCTGGTGGTGTCGCTGCTCAACATTGCGGTCAACGCCTACATCTTCCGCATTGTTCCTGAATTCACCATGCGCTTCCTGATCTGGCTGCTCAGCCATTCGATGTACCGCGTCGAGCACCGCGACCTCGATCGTATCCCTGACGAGGGGGCGGCGCTGTTGGTGTGCAACCATGTGTCGTTCGTCGATGCGCTGCTGATCGGCGGTGCGATCCGCCGACCGATCCGTTTCGTCATGTACTACAAGATCTACAACCTGCCGGTGCTCAACTTCGTGTTCCGCACTGCCGGGGCCATCCCGATTGCCGGGCGCAGTGAGGACGAGGCGACGTACGAGCGGGCCTTTGCGCGCATTGCCGAGTACCTGCGGGCGGGTGAGGTGGTGTGCATCTTCCCGGAAGGCAAGCTGACCGCCGATGGTGAGATCGATGTGTTCAAGGGCGGGGTCAACAAAATTCTCCAGGAAACCCCGGTGCCGGTGATTCCGCTGGCTTTGCAGGGGCTGTGGGGGAGCTTCTTCAGTCGCGATCCGGCCAAGGGCTTTCTGCGCCGGTTATGGTCGCGGGTGACCCTGGTGGCCGGTGCCGCCATCCCGGTGGAGGCGGCCCAGCCTGAAGCGCTGCGCGAGAAGGTCAGTGCTCTGCGCGGCGACTTGCGTTGAGGGAAAGGGCGAAGGTCAGCTGGCGCTGACCTTCAGGCCGATCAGGCCGGCGACGATCAGCGCAACGCTGAGCAGTCGTACCAGTGCCATGGATTCGCCGAACAGGATGATCCCGGCGATTACCGTGCCGATCGCGCCGACGCCGGTCCAGATGGCGTAGGCAGTGCCCAGCGGCAATTCCTTCATGGCCAGGCCAAGCAGGCCCAGGCTCACGGCCATGGCGGCGACGGTCAGTGCGGTAGGGAGTGGGCGAGTGAAGCCATCGGTGTATTTGAGGCCGACAGCCCAGCCGACTTCGAACAGGCCGGCGAAGAACAGGATGATCCAGGACATGATGATTCTCCATCGTTGAAAGATGGGGCCGTCCCCGGATTGGTCACGCGTTGCGTCGTGAGGTCGTCCTCACAGTGCGCACTATATTGCACATCTGTAGGGTTGCAGGCAAGTGGTGGCTGTCCGGGCCTCTTCGCGGGCAAGTCGCGGCGGCGAACCGCC